>JASFBJ010000482.1 GCA_030149585.1 Desulfobacterales bacterium
AAGCAAGAAAAATAACTTTAGGAAAAAGGTAAAAGGCAAAATTAAATAAAAGGAAAAGGCCAAAGCTAATGCGGTTCAAGTTTGTAATGAGAATGCCCTGGGAGGGCGGGGCAAAAAAACAATAAGATACGACCAAACCGGCAAATCAATGGGCCAGGCCTTGCTTAAAATGCACGTTCCAGTTGAAGAAGATGCCCTGGAGCGGGCAAAAAAAGCTGAAGCGGATATTTATAAAAAATATTCAGACCCTGACTGGGGAAGTAAATTATAAAGAAAGTTTAACCTCACTCTGTGAAAAAAGTAAGGGTCACCCAAAGAAATAATTCCACAAAATTGCGCTGGATGTTGGTTTGTCTACAAGGCACATCCACCGTCACATATCGGGATTCGTGCCGGTCGATGTAAAGCAGTAGACTAGCCAACAGACAAGCAAGGTGTGGATTTATTTCTTTTCGGGGAACTAATATCCTGATTCCTGCTTTTTGCCTTATAAAAGATTGTGTTTTTTAAAGCCTTAATTTTATATGATACAACGCTTGAAGGAATTAAAAACGATGCGCCTTTTGATACCGGCAGCATTTTTTCCTGTTTGCCTATAATAGCCTCACCCTGAACGCAAAGCAAAATTTCAACTCCTTTTCTGCCCGACTCCTCAAAAATTTGACCTTTTTTTAAATTAATCACCAATAATTCAAACTCATCAGCCTTTGTAAGATATACGCTTTCCCCTGTTTTCACTAGCAGAGGAGTTAAGATCTCAATCTTTCTTTCTGAAAAATTTAATACTTTCATTAATTCTGGGATATCCACATGCTTTGGTGTTAATCCGCCTCGAAGCACATTATCGGAATTTGCCATAAGCTCAATCCCCAGTCCATCCAGATATGCGTGCAGCTCTCCGGCCGGTAAAAACATGGCCTGGCCCGGTTTCAGACAGACCAGATTTAAAAGTATTGGTGAAAGCACTCCAATATCATTTGGGTACTGCTTATTTAGTTTTATCATCCAGCTAAAGACATTTTCGTTTTCAGCAAGCCCATTGGCATTTTGGATTATCTGAGGAATCAGCTTTTGACGGTCTGCCTGATTTAATAACATAAGCGCCTTGAAAAATGTTTTTAATCCAGCTGAGCGCTGATTAGCTTTAAAAGCTTGAAGAATATCAGTCAAACCAAGGGGACACACTTTTTCCATGAGTAAAACTATATCAGATATTTTTCTAAAACCATTTAAAGCCCAAAATGGGGTTAAGGCACAAATACACTCCGGCTTATGATTATCATCTTTATAATTCCTGTTAAATGCAGACAGGGGAATTTTTAGTTTATTTTCTTTTTGAAAACCTTCCAATGCCTGGCTTTGATTGGGATGCGCCTGAATTGATAAGGGTTTTGCAGCAGCCAGCACCTTTAATAAAAATGGAAGCCGGCATCCATATTTTTCGTATATTTTTTCTCCTAAAATCTGAACAGGGTATTTTTCAATCACCTCCTTTAGAGAAACCCATTTCCCATTATAAAAAATCTGTGAGGGTGCCCTTGGATGGGCTCCAAGCCAGAGTTCAGCCTGAGGTTTGACGCTTGGCTGCGTTAATCCAAGTAGTTTTGCTATTGCTGAGTGAGATCCCCACTCATATTCCTGAATTTTATTTTGCAATATAAAGATTTGATCCATTTTATCTCCTTTTTTATACATGGGAAAGTTATAATCGTAATTTTTTTTGCCCTTAAAACAAAGATAATAATTGCCATTAAAAGTCTAACTGATATAATTAATTAAGCAATTAAATGCCAAATTTAATTTAAAATTTTTTATTAATTTCCGGTGAATAAGTGACTTTAGTTGTAAATGAAATTTTCCACAGTATTC
>JASFBJ010000483.1 GCA_030149585.1 Desulfobacterales bacterium
CGGCCTCTCACGCCGGTAACCCGGGTTCAAATCCCGGTGGGATCACCATTTTTTCTGCAAGCCAACCATATATTTTACTGATCCGCTGTTGCAGCACCTTCACGATTTGCAACCCAGCTTGTTTATCCCCTATTTAACAGACCAGTCCCAATCATAAGGAGAAACACTTCTGAATGCAATCGGACAGAGGGAAAGCGTTAATCTATTCTATTCGTTGTGAAAATTTAATGAGTTATTATATATTTCAATAACGTGGCGCACTTTTATATTATTTTTCGGAGTGGATAGAATGTCCGCCAGTTGCAGCATGCATGCCGGGCAGCTGGTGAGTACTGTGGAGCAATCGGCAGCTCGGATATTTTCAGCCTTTTTACTGCCTATTTTGGCGGATAAATCATAATACTGCAAATTAAAGCTGCCGCCCATTCCACAACAACTATCGGCCTCAGTCATTTCAAGAAATTTGACCTGAGAGCTGGCTTTTATCAAAGCTCTTGGTTCCTGCCAGATTCCAAGACTTTTTTTTAAATGACAGGGATCATGGTAAGTAACTGATTCAACAGCTTTTGGAACAGACATGGCTGATGATGGTGGCAGACCGACTTTATGTATTAAAAATTCACTGATATCAAATGTTTTTGCAGCGATTTTTTCTGCTTTTTTTTTCAAAGCAGAATTGGCGGGCAGCATCATCGGCCATATTTTTTTTATTGAAAAGGTACAGGTTGCACAGGCTGTAACTATATAATCAAAATCCAGACTTGCAAAGCTATCTGTATTTTGCTCCACTAAATTAGAAAAGGTTTTTAAATCACCGGCGGCAATTGCCGGAATTCCGCAGCAGGCCTGATTTTTCGGAATAAGCAGATCCACTTTGTGAAATTTACAAATATTTACGACTGCCTGAGCAATTTTTGGAAAAATTTTATCAATAAGACAGCCGATAAAAAATACGACCTTTAAATCATTTTTCTTTTGGCGATTATTTGAAATTTGCGAGTGGCGATGAAAGGGAACTTGCGCTATCGGAATAAAATGGCGGGAGCCGATAAAGGGAGATAGCAGACGACCACAGGATGTACCAGTAACTTTATTTGCCGGCCTTGCAATAATTTTTTGTAATTTTGATCCCCACCAGACAAATTTATCAAACAGGGCTGGTTGAGACAGCATACAGCGTAAAAGCAGCCGTTTGCCAAAAGAAAGGCCCATAATTTCCGTTAGAATAACACGAGCTTTTAAAAATATCTCAAGGGTATTAACCCTGCTGGGACAGTTGACCTGACAGGCGCCGCAAAGAAGACATCTGTTCAAACGCCGAAAGGTACCATAAGGATCATCAAAACAATTATCGAGCAAACCATCCAGGAGGGCCAGCTTGCCCCTGGCTACATCGCTTTCCATTCCGGTCTGAATATAAAGAGGACAGACAATCTGGCACATCCCGCAACGGGTACAGCGATTTAGCTGATCCTCTATCTGTTTGAGCAAGATAACCAGTTTTTGCATATCAGCCATGAAAGGCTCTCGTTTTAGGTGGATTGTGAAAATTCCGTATCAATTTTCCAGACAACTATATTCCCGGCAATCACCTTTTAAACTGTGGAGTCGCCAAACAGGAGTGTTCATAACGTCAATACAAGTCGCAGTCTTAATTTTTGTTTATGATCTGGATCAATACCTGCCAAATTACCCGATTTAAAAAAGTTTCGCAGTCCTTTATGCTTTTATCATAAATATATTATGCAGCATATGGCGCAATGCGCAATATCTTTCTGCGTTAATTTTTCAGTTATCTGGGATTTGTAAAGAGCTTAGGAACGAGCTTTATATTTCGCGGCGCCATTTTTTCCTATAA
>JASFBJ010000226.1 GCA_030149585.1 Desulfobacterales bacterium
CATAGAAATATCAGTTAGTCTCCGTATTCACATCTGAAAAAGAATTGCCTCTGAAAAAATGGCGCTCCAATAATCTATGATATGAGGTCCATTTTGCATTAGGATCTTCTCCTTCCATGAAATCACGAATACTTTGTACTCGTGAATCAATCTCATCAATAAAATTCAGCAAAACAGCCTCAATGGTCTTTGGGGGCTCAGGTGAACCAAATTCCCGTATTCCATGATGACTTATAATTAAATGTTTAAGTAAAAGAGCCTGATCATCTGGAAAATCCAGCACCTCTTTAATTTTTTCAGTCACCATTTGAACGCCGATAACAATATGATTTAATAATCGCCCTTCATCGCTATAATCTATTTTTGTCTTATATTCAAATTCATCTACTTTTCCAATATCATGCAAAATTACGCCTGTCAGCAATAATTCCTGATTAATTCCTTTATAATGCCCGCCGATTTTCCCGGCAAGTAAGGCCATTGATAATGTATGTTCCAGCAATCCACCTAAATAGGCATGATGCATTTTTTTTGCTGCTGGAGCTGATTTAAATTTTGCAACAAAGTCCGCGTCATCCCAAAATAAAGTTAAAAGCATTTTTAGATGTTCCTGCTTCATCTTTAATGTTAAATCAACAAGATGTTCAAACATCCTTTCCACATCCCGTTTACTGGATGGTAAAAAATCAGACATGGCATCTGGTTTTACCTTTGTGGCCGTCATTTTTTTTATCACCAGTTGCAGCTTACCCTGATATTCATTAACACCTGCTCTTATATTAACAAAATCACTATTAGCTGTTTCAGAGAGAATTTGTTCCACATTATTCCAGATAACACCTTTAATTCGACCTGTCTTATCTGCCAGGGTCACGTTCAGATATTTATTCCCATCCTTTTTTTGGGCTAATTGTTTTTCAGCCAATAAAAAAATATCTTCTAGGGTTTCTCCAGGTTTAATCTCTTTTATATATATTTTTTTCATTATTTACCACTTGCCGGGCTATTAAACAGTAATTTCCCATTTTTTAAGTTCGCTAATTGCATTATAATCCGTCACATCACACTTGATTGGTGTTATTGAAATATATTTTTCGCTAATGGCTGTATTATCAATATCATCATGCTCGAAATTATTTTTAGTATGACAGCCGTGCCAGTAATATTGTTTCTCTCTCGTATCAGTTCTGACTTCAAAATATTCATTTAGAATATCTGTTCCATGCCTGTTAATCAAAACTCCCCTTGATTTTCTGAAAGGTATATCAGGAAAATTAACGTTTAAAAATGTTCCAGGTGATAAAGGTGCATTGATTAATTTTTCTGTCAGTTTTTCGATAAAATCGGCCATCTCTTCATAGTGCCGGTGATATAATCCTTCTTTGGAAGCAGCAATAGCCGCGACTCCATACAGGGCAGCTTCTCTGGCAGCCGCGACTGTACCGGAGTAGTTAATATTAATGCCCACATTAGCGCCCGGGTTAATGCCTGAAATAACCATATCCGGTTTTTTATCAAATATCTCAAGAATTCCCAGTTTAATACAGTCTGCCGGAGTACCGTTTAAGGCATATCCGCTATGGCCCTCACTGACCGATATTTTTTCAAACCTTAGAGGTTGATGAATTGTAATGCCATGCCCCACAGCGCTTCGTTCACGATCAGGCGCTATTACTATGACCTTATGACGCCTGCTTAGAGTGTGGTAAAGGGCCCAAAGACCTTTTGCATAAATACCATCATCATTGGTCAAAAGAATGTTCATCGTTAATTATTTCCCTGTTTAGCGGATTTCATCTCCACAACCTTGTCATTATAAAAATTGATCACTTCCCGTCTATTTAACATTCCCAGCAAAACACCATGATCATCATCTTTTACAACCGGCAGGCTGTCTATATTTTTTGTAGTAAACTTTTTTAGAACTGAATTCAAGTCATCATCAGGATAAGTTGTAATTATATCTGAATTTCCAATATCTTTCATAACAATAAGATGCTCTATTTCCTTAATAAAAAGAACTCCTCTTATATCCGTACTGGAAAAAATTCCGATTAAACGATTATCCTGATCCATAACAGGAAAGTAGTGCTGCTTTGTTTCAGAAAAATATTTTTTAAATTCAAGAAAGGGCATATCCTGAGAAACAAGTTTTACCTGTTTTATCAGATGCGTCAAATCTTTAACATGAATGGCCTGCAGGATATCTACAAAAAAATCTCCGGCGTGAGCTGGAGAATCCACCTGGCTTTTCACCTGTTTTTTAAAAATGGTCCATTTTTGAGAAGCCATATAGGAGACCGAACATACCAATAGACTGGGCAGCAAAAGATGATATGAGTTGGTCATTTCACTTACAAAAATGATTGTTGATATTGGTGTATTAGATACTGCTGTAAAAAAACCAGCCATACCAACCACTACAAAAGCGCCTGGTTCAGTAACGATTTTGGGCATTAAATCGTGAAAAATTCGACCGACAATGCCGCCAATTGCCCCGCCAATCACAATTGAAGGGCCAAAAACTCCTCCGCTCCCTCCGGATCCAATGGAAAAAGAAGTAGTCAAGATTTTGCCTACAGCAAGCGAAAACAAAAAGGGTATGGCCAGTTCATTATTAATCGCCATCTGAGCAAACCCGTAACCAAAGGCCAGTGTATGTGGCAAAAAAAACCCGATTATCCCGGTGCATAAACCCCCAATGGCTGGTTTAATATGGTTGGGAATTTTACTCAAGGATTCTGAAATATGAATAACACCGTAAAAGGTTTTTATATAAAATATACCAAATCCCACCAGCACTATCGATAATATAATATAAGGCCCTAATTCAAGGGGGTTTTTGAAATAAAACAAAGGTGAATCAAATAAAGATCCCCAGCCGAATACCAGACAATAAAGACAATAAGCTACAACCGAAGAGATTCCAGCCGGAATAATGACTTCAGATTCAAACTCAGGCTCACGATATAAAACCTCTGCTGCAAATAAGGCTCCTGCCATAGGTGCCCTGAAAATACTGCCTACTCCAGCCCCTATTCCGGCAGCCATCATAATCCTTCGTTCTCTGTCAGATAATTTTAAGCGGGTTGCCAAAAATGATCCAAAACCAGCTCCGATTTGGGCAATAGGGCCTTCCCTGCCACCTGAACCACCTGTGCTTAAGGTAATGGCTGAGGCAATAGTCTTGACGATCGGCACCCTGTTACGAATAAATCCCCCCTTATTATGGTAGGCATTTATGGCAGCATCCGTACCATGCCCTTCAGCTTCAGGAGCAAAGGTATAAACCAGCCAGCCACTGACTATTCCGCCGATAGCTGGCAGAAAAAGCAGGAGCCAGCGATTAAAAGGAGTGCTGGTAGGCAACAGCAAATTATGCTCTCCGGCTGGGCTTGGTGGGCGGTAGCCGGCTGCAAAATCCATAAAATAATGAACTCCAAACTGGCAAAGATAATGAAAAATGATCGAACCTGAACCGGCAATTAAACCAATAGCGATAAAATAAAAAGCCCACTTGCCTGCCCTGGCAAGATCATTGGATCTTTTTTTATGCCAGAAACAACTCAATATTTTATTTTTTAATTTTACAAACATTTTATCTGCCAATTATAATTTACAGGTATTAATTTACCGGTCAGGATTGCATGAAAATAATAAACTTTTATTAATAATCTAATTATTCAATGAACTCAAGTAACTTTTGAGTATCTGGATATTTAATTTAGCTGGAAAGAAGGAAAAGATGAAGGCAGCTATCTTCGACCGTAAAGCTAAAGGGTTTATGTCGGTGATCAATTGGGGAGAAATGTACTATCTTCGCTGTTCAAGTTTTGAAATGACATTTATGACAATTTTTTCTTGACAAAACGTATTTTAATGGCATAAGTTTAGTCATTAATTGATCGTTTGCGACTAATTTTTAGTCTAAATAGCACATAGACAAAAAGTTCGGTTTTGGGCAGGTTGTACAATCCACGTATTGTAGACGTTCACAGGTGCAACAGATGTGTGTGATCAGAGCGCTATATCAACTATAGTCTCTGATCACGCGCAGATGCGGTGCCTGTGAACGCTTACGCGAAATTCAACAAATTATGCTGATAAAAGGGATAGGAAGAATGTTTGAGCAGGAAATTGAACGAAAAATCGGAGACTTCAGAGAACTGTGTTTTCCAGAGTTTATCCCGCGAGAGAGCCGCCTTCAGATGGCGGATAATATGGTGTCTACTATTATTGGGGCTCGAAGAGCTGGAAAGAGCTATCGTACGATTCAGGCAGCATCCGAGCTGATAAAGCGCAAAACGATTAAATCCATCAATCATATATGTCTTCTGGACTTTGACAATCCTATTTTATCATCTATAAAGGCTATTGATCTTAAAATCATACAAAATACATTTTTAAAACTAAGCCCTGATGTTGAGCTCAAAACGCCTTTGCTTTTTGTCCTTGATGAAATTCACAAGATCTCCGGATGGGAGGAATATGTGATTGATCTGTCACGAAATCCCAACTGGAAGGTAATAGTCACAGGGTCATCTTCAAAACTGCTGAAACACGACATCGCAACCGAGCTTCGCGGCAAAGCTGTTTCTTCGATCTTGTATCCATTGAGCTTCTCCGAATTCCTTAGATTTAAGAATTTCAAGTATGATTATAAATCAACCAAAGGCCAGGCTGAGGCAAGGAGGATGTTTGACGAATTCATGAAATGGGGAGGCTATCCTGCCATTGTTAATGCCGAAGAATATACAAAAGAAGTATTGCTAAGAGAGTACTTCGACACAATGATTCTTAAAGATATCATACAGCGCTACAACGTGAGCAATCCAAAACAGTGCATTCACCTTTATAATTATTTAATGTCTAATATCAGCAAAGCACATACGCTCCAGAGCAGTTTTCGCTATTTAAAGCAGGCCGGATTTAAAAGCAGCCGGGATACTATCAGGGAATATATAAATTGGGCAAAAGATTCCTGGCTGTTATTTACTGTGCCGATTTTTTCAGACTCACTAAAAAATCAGGAACGAAACTATAAAAAAGTTTATGCGATTGACTGGGCGCTTGCAAATAAAAACAGCCTTATCTGGGATGGTTCTTATTCCAGGGCTCTTGAAAATATGGTTTTTGTCCATCTGTATCAACGGTGGCCAAGGGTCCATTACTATTTAACCCGCACTAAACGCCAAGAGGTAGATTTCATTGCAGTAGACAGCAAAGGACAACCTGCTCTGGCAGTGCAGGTTTGTATGGATATCAGCCACGAAGAAACCATAAAAAGAGAGCTTGATGCAATTATTGTGACTGCAAAATATTTTAAAATCAAGAAAAATTTAATACTGACTTACAATCAGGAAAAAAACTTTCAAACAGAAGGTATTACAGTCAGGGTCATGCCGGTATGGAAATGGCTGCTGGAAGGCAGTGTGAATGGAGTTTTACCATGAAATTAAATGCAGACCTTGTGTGTGAATACGCCACTAGGGCAAAGATGGCCTGAAGCTGTGATGCCCTGAAGCTGTAATGCATAGTTGAGGAAGTTATTTTGTCCTCGTTTCTAAACATTTGCTCAAAATAGAAAAGGCATATAAGCTTTGCCAAAAGCTTATATGCCTTTTTTTTAATCATTTGGAGGCGGCAACCAGATTCGAACTGGTGAATGGAGGTTTTGCAGACCTCTGCCTTACCACTTGGCTATGCCGCCTATAAAAAAAATGGAGCGGGAAACGGGATTTGAACCCGCGACTTCGACCTTGGCAAGGTCGCACTCTACCACTGAGTTACTCCCGCTCAGTTAAAAGAAGATAAATAACGTTTTGTTGAAATAATGTCAATAAAAAAAATTAACTTATTTAG
>JASFBJ010000484.1 GCA_030149585.1 Desulfobacterales bacterium
GAATTCAGCAAACCTCTCATTTTCATCTTTGGCCTGGAAAGCAATGCCACGGGTTTTCAGGCTGACTTTTTTTTCAGAGTTAATCACATTATAAACAGAACCGGCCTCCGCCAGAACAACATCTCCTAACCTGGCTGTGCCGGCATAAACCAGAATCTTCTCCTGGCCAAAGGGCGGGGAAACCTTTAGTTCGTACTTATCTTGGCCTGAGGGAATCTCATGCACAACGCCCCCTGAAAAATAATTTTTAGTCCGATAGGGATTGGGCAAAAGCTGGATCAGCCTGGAATCAACAGTTTTATATAAAATTCTGACAAAAAAGGGCTTATTGCCTTTAATATAAATTTTCATTTTGCTGCCCTGGGAATATGCTTTTTTGTCTGCCCAGACTTTTACCAGAAGGGGCCCGGCTGGGTTTTCAAGAGCCTTGGCAACATAGACAGAGCCGTTGATATTTTCAGTCTGGGGAATAACCTCGGCTTTGATCTTTATTTCATAAGATTTACCTGACACAGGATCTTGAAACCATTTGCCTGAAATAATCTCTATAACCTTAACCTCAGCCTGGGCATATGCTTCAGTAAGATCTTTTTCAGCCATAAAATCCTTTATCACACTTTCAGACCTGATGCAGGTAGATGCGTTTTCAACAGCATTTCGTTTAGCGTTGATTTTGGCCTTTCTCATGGTTTCATTTATTGAAAGCTCATCACCCATGCTGGCTGTGCCAATTGCCTCAATAATCAAAGACTGGCCGGCAAGACACCCACTTGCTCCAAAAAATAATATCATTAAAACACAAAAAAACTTTTTCACAAACAACCTCCTGGAAGACACAAGTTCCTTCATTTTTCACGCTTTTATCAATCTTTGAAATTCTTCTTATTTTTATCTTTAACAGGAATATCAAGCATATTCCGAACTTTCGCAACACAGCCAGGCTGGATGCATCGGCGCTTAAAATGTAAAGTTATTTTTGCGCGAGCCCTTAGTAAGTTTGTCCATCAAAAAGCCCTGCTTTTTTTAACGGCATTCCTTTGATTTTAACCACTGGATTATTAATATTATAATAATCTCGGGCAGTAAAGTCAAATAGTTTGAAAAACATATATTCAAAATGAAGAAACAGTCGGTCGTAATGCTTCAATTATCACAACGAATTGAGATTTTATAAGGAAGATTTTTCAAAAATAAACGTTAATTATGTCCTAAATTATAGCTCTGATTTTTAAGCGTATTGAAAGTATGGTAGTCCCTACAAAACAGTGCAGGTCAATAATTTCAACAAGTTATATATTATAGCTTCTGGCAGCACGTAGCGAAAATCAGGTGTTTATAAAGCAAGACATGGCCGTATTTCCAAACCTGCATTGCTTTGTTAGGGACTACCCGAAATTCAGGTATTTTCTCAAATTCATTGCGAATAGCGCCAAACATAGCATCTGCATTGAGATGTTTCCGAACTTTAATCTTTGATGGCCTATTTTTGTTTTTTGGCATGGCTTTCCTCCTGTTTATGAAGTTTACCATGCTTTAATAAAACAATATTTTGCTTTTGTCTATAGAAAAAGTTATGTTGTAAAAAAATCAAAAAAAATGTTATTTTGGGGTTAAATCCAAGAAAAGTTTACGAAACGAAAAAACCTTAACCTTCTATTTTAGAGCTCTTTAACTATAAGCGGAAATTGCTGTAGACTTTGAAGAGCCTTTAAAAGTCTGTTTTGGACATTTTGGCTAAAGCTATGTAAATCATTGATAATATCTTTTTTATGGTCATTTGATACCCTAATGTTAATTCGAATATAGATTAAGGTATCATCGATTGAAGCAAATGTCTCGCTTTTTTTT
>JASFBJ010000227.1 GCA_030149585.1 Desulfobacterales bacterium
AAAATAGCATTTTTACATTATCATTTAAAGACAGGCGGTGTAACAACTGTTATCCGGCAACAGCTTGAGGCTTTAAAAAGTTCTTGTGAATTATTATTAATAACCGGTGAACCAGCCCGGCAATCATTTCCTGCAACGATTCTATCCATTCCGGGAATTGCTTATGATAATCCTGCCAAAACTACGCCTGATCCACTTCAGACCGCCAAAGCCATAAAAAAAGCAATTTACAGCCACTGGCCGACTGGTTGTGATCTTTTGCATGTCCATAACCCAACCATGGCTAAAAATAAAAACCTTCTTAAAATTTTAAAATATCTCCAACAATTTGGCATAAAACTTTTTCTCCAAATTCACGATTTTGCCGAAGACGGTCGGCCGGCACTCTATTATAAAGATGATTATCCTGCAAACTGCCACTACGGGGTAATTAACTCCAGAGATTACCAAATCCTGTTAAAATCAGGTTTATCTTCAAAAGGACTGCATCTGCTTCAAAACACTGTAACACCAATCAGACAGGTCCCCATATTAGATGATCATTTGGAAGAGACCAGGGCTGAATTTATATTATACCCCATTCGGGCGCTAAGACGAAAAAATATTGGAGAGGCAATCCTTTTATCCCTGTTTTTTCCAAAAAAGACATCCCTTATTATAACCCTGCCGCCGAACAGCCCTTTGGATATAAAAAGTTATCAAAGCTGGCAGGCTTTTGTGGCCGATAAAAAGCTTAATGTTAAATTCGGCTCAGAACTTAAAAATAATTTCCCCAAAATGGTTCAATCAGCAAAATCACTGATAACCACCAGCATTTCCGAAGGTTTTGGTTTTTCATTTTTGGAGCCCTGGACTGCCTCAAAGATTGTCTGGGGACGGATTTTGCCAGACATCTGTAATGATTTTCAAAAAAACGGCATGAGGCTTGACCATTTTTATAATTCACTGGATATTCCTCTTCAGGCCTTAAATGCTGAAATGTTTTTTGAAAAAATGCGTGACTGCATTCTGGTTAATAGCGCCAAATTCAACTTCAATACGGCCAATAGCAGAATTCAGGCGGCATTTGAAAAAATCACGCATAATAATAATAGAGTGGATTTCGGGCTGCTGAATGAATCAATGCAGCAGCAGGTTATTAACTGGATTTTGGTATCTGATAAAAATTTTTCCAAAATGCTTGAGCTTAATCCTTATTTATATTCTCCAGGTCAGGTAATTGATCCAGAAGCCTTAATCAAGCATAACGCTCAGGTTGTGCAAACTTCTTATAATCAAATTGTTTACCGAAAAAACCTGTTATCCATTTATAATACGGTAATTCAAAACGATGTTTGCCAAAAAATAGAGAAAGAGATATTACTTAAATATTTTTTCAATCTTGAACAGTTCAGTTTGCTTAAGTGGAGTGATGATCTTGGATAAGAATCGCCTGTTAACCTATATTCGACCCATGAAGCCTTTTGCTACTAACCTGCATTTTCAAGGGCAACCGTCAAACAGGATTAAAGCGGTTTTATTTGATGTTTACGGAACTCTTTTTATAAGCAGTTCAGGTGATATTGCTGATTTTGAAAAGCAAACTGCAAATCATTTGAAAATCAAAACTTTATTGCAAAATTTTAATATAAAAACCCCTGCTCAGGAACTGCTTGATAATTTGCAGATTGCTATCAAACAAAAACATGCTGAACTGAAAACTTCAGGAGTTGATTTTCCAGAAGTCAAGATAGAACAGATCTGGCAGCAGCTATTAAATAATAAAGATAAAAAAAATATTCTCCAACTTGCCCTGGAATTTGAACTTTTGGTTAACCCGATCTTTCCCATGCCTAATCTTTTAAAATCAATAAACTTTTTGCATGAAAAAAAAATCAGTCTTGGAATTATCTCCAATGCTCAGTTTTATACTCCCATATTAATGGAATTTTTCTTAAAAAATGATCTTGCATCTATGGGTTTTTTAGATAAACTATTATTTTTTTCATATAAATTCGGTTATGCAAAACCATCTGATTTTTTATTTAAAAAAGCTGTTGATCAGATTAAAATTCTTGGAATTCATCCAAAATCAGTGCTTTATCTTGGAAATGATATGCTAAAAGATATCTACCCTGCAAAAAGAGCTGGTTTCCAGACAGCCCTTTTTGCAGGCGATAAAAGGTCTTTAAGGCTTAGAAAAAATGATTTAAGATGCAAATCTATTAAGCCGGGCCTAATTATTACCGACCTTATTCAATTAACCCAATTTTTTTAATACCCATATTTCAAACCTGAAAGAATATTTTTAAATGAATCAAAACAAAGTAGAGCAACCTGAACAAAATCCGAAAAAACAAGCCTGGATTACAAATTTTTTTATTGAAAACCATCTGGATTATTTTACATATCCTGAGCATGCCGTATCTTTGGAAAAAGTTGGATTTATGGTTATGACAGATGAAGATGATCGCTATTACCCCTGCTCGGATCGAATGTATCAGGCAATAATTGAAAAAAAAGAGCCCTGGTTTATTGATGAGAAATACCAGGAAGTTTTAAAAAGGGTTTTGCCTATTGTCAGCAGTCAGGTAAGTGATAAATTTGAAAAAAAATATCTTGAATCTTTAATTTTAATAAAATATGAGCATGAAATCAAAGACCGTCTGATGATTCCTTCCCGACTGGAAAAACGATTAATCAATATTTTTTTAAACAGAACCCAAATTGAAGATCCCTGGCTTGAAGAAAAAAAAGAGCGCAATCAATATGTGAGCACCCTGCTTAATTCTCCTGATTTTAAAAAAGCCCTTAACGATTTTGATCCTTTGAAGATAAAAAAATTACCCCGGACTTTAACAGGCCTTAAACAAATTGCAGAATATCTTGCATTCACACGTTTAGTATCCCTTGCAGTAAAAAATGATTTATGGGAGTCAAAAAAACAGCATCCGCTTACAAGAGCTGATTATCAAAAAATATTTAAACAACCTCCTCTGACTCATGAACTTAAACAATTGCTCAGCTTTTTAGATGTATCAGAAAGCGGTCATTCAGGATCTTTTACAAAACCCAAAAAAATTCTCTGGCTGGCAAATCAGGCTGGTGAAGTAATAATTGATCTGACCATAATCAGCTATCTTGCCCAAAAAGGGCATAAAATAATTATTGCATTTAAAGAAGGCCCTGTATTTACCAAAATAAATTGTGCTGATGTCAGGCAGGATAAAAACATAAATGAATATCTGAAAAATGCCTTTTTCATCCAGAATAATAATTTAAGTAAAAATGAATTGATTAACATCTTGCGCTCTGATAATCATATTTTTGTGCTGTCTGATGGTACAAGAGAAAATGTCAACCTGTTATTATCATCAACCTCGTTTATCCGGGCTTTTAAGGAAGTTGACATTATTATTTCAAGAGGGCGTGACCAATACCGCAGATTTTTTGATTCCCATTTTCAGTTTACTCAGGATATCTTTAATATTTCCAGTGATAAAAATGATAATATTTGTATTTCCCTTAAGCCCCGGCATCCAGATGCTATAAAATTTTCCTATGAAGATCTTGAGAAAAAAGCTCAGGCCATTATCGACCAGATGAAAACCGCAAAAAAACAGGGCAAAACCATAATTTTTTACAGTGGTATTATTGGTTCTGTGCCGGGCAGGATTGATATTGCCAAAAAAATCATGTTGGTTTTTATCCAATCCCTTAAAAAAGAACTTGCCATGACATTTATTATTAATCCATCAGAGTATTATGAAAAAGGCATGGATGCTGATGATCTTATGTATATGTGGGAAATAGTGCAGCAAAGCGGTTATATTGAAATCTGGCGTTTTCAAACCTATACGGATATTGTAGATTCATTTAAAATCATGGAGCAAAAAGTGCCGCCTGAATGGGTTGGTAAAGATGCAACTTTCAGTACAGGCTGTACCAAAGAGATGAAAATCGCTCTTGAGGTTCAGAATAAATTCCCTGAAATGCAGATTATCGGCCCGGCCCGGGATAAATTTATGCGCCGTGAAGATTATGGTATGGGAAAAATGCATGATCAAAGGTTGGATAATACCCATCCATCTGATAGTTACACTGGCTGACAGTTACACTGGCAATATTTTTCTTGTTAAATAATATCTTTGATTATATCTTAATATAAATATGCTTCTTCAACTGATTATAATGCTTATTTTATTATTTCTTTCAGCTTTTTTTTCATCTGCCGAGACATCACTTTTTTCCATCAGCCGCAGCAAGGCTATTCATCTTGCCAAAAGCCGCGATAAATCATTTTTATTATTGAATAAAATGAAAGCAAATCCCCACACTCTGCTGACCACCATCTTAATCGGCAATAATATTGTAAATGTGGGAGCCGCCTCTTTTGCCACATCAATTGCCTTAAAGCTTTTTCCACATTATGCAGTGGGAGTGGCAACCGGAGTTATGACCCTTCTTATTTTGATATTTGGTGAAGTATTTCCAAAATCAATTGCTACACGCAATAACATCTTAATTGCCAAAATCACTATTTTTCCAATTTTCTGGATGTCAATTATTTTCAGACCTGCAATCTGGTTTTTAAATTTCATCCCAAAATTAACCGGAAAAATAAAAAAAACACCCTCTATAACCGAAGAAGAGCTGATGACCTATGTGGAAGTCGTTGAAGAAGAGGGTGAAATTAAAGAGGAAGAAAAGGACCTGATTCATAATGTGTTTGAATTTGATAACACCAGCGCTTCTGAAATCATGACTCCAAGAGGGGATATGTTTGTAATCGATGCTGATAAAGAGTTGGTTCTCAAAGATATTGTTGAATCCGGTTTCTCCCGAATTCCGGTTATTCAAGATGAAATTGATAATATAATCGGAATTATCCATATCAAGGATATTTTTTTGCGACACGCGTATGGTCAAAATAATATCTCTCTAAAAAATATTATGAAACCTCCCTATTTTGTACCTGAATACAAAAAGCTGGATAGACTCCTCTCCCAATTCAAAAAACGAAAAAATCATATCGCTATTGTTGTGGATGAGCATGGAGGGGTTTCAGGTCTTATTACCTTAGAGGATGTTATTGAAGAGCTTGTTGGTGAAATACGCGATGAAACCGACAAGGAAGAACAGCATATAGTAGCTAAAAAAAGTTCTGAATGGCTGGTTTTGGGGAAATCCGACATTGATGAGGTAAACGAAACCATAGGGATGCAAATCCCTGAATCAAAAGATTACGACACTTTTTCCGGTTATATTCTTGATCATATCGGCCGGATTCCTGAAGAAAAAGAGGCCATCCAGATAGGCTCTTTTAATATTATTATAAAAAAAATGGACGGGAATCGAATTGAACAATATTTTGTCACTTCTCATACGAAAACCTGATTTTAGTCCGAATCCCTATTCTTTAATCCGTTCCACATATTCGCCGGTACGGGTATCAATCTTAATTAACTCCCCATTACCGACAAAGGGCGGCACCTGAAGCACATAACCGGTTTCAAGAGTGGCCGGCTTTGAATCACCTGAAGCTGTATCTCCTTTTATCCATGGATCAGCTTTGGTTATTTTTAGATTAACAAAAAAAGGCAGGGTCAAGGCAATTGGGTGGCCGTCAAAAACGAGAACCTGGCAAGTTGTATTTTCTTTTAAAAGTTTGGCTGAATCACCAACTTTATCTTTGGATAAAAATTCCTGTTCATAAGTGGTTGTATTCATAAAATAGTAGTTTTCACCATCGTTATACAGGTATTCCATTTCATGTTCTTCCAGATCTGCTTCCTTAAATTTTTCATTGGAGCGAAATGTTTTTTCAAATTGAGATCCGGTTATCATATTTTT
>JASFBJ010000485.1 GCA_030149585.1 Desulfobacterales bacterium
CGGTTTACCATTAATTTTAATTTTTCAGGTGTATCACAGGCTAAAATTTCTCCATTCTGCATCAGGGCAACCCTGCTGCACCTTTCTGCTTCATCCATGTAAGGTGTTGAAATAATTATGGTAATCCCCTGGAGTATGAATTCAAACAAAATCCTCCATAAATCACCCCTGGAAATAGGATCAACTGCTGTAGTGGGTTCGTCAAGAATTAAAACTTTTGGTCTATGAATAAGGGCACAGCTTAAAGCAAGCTTTTTTTTCATTCCTCCGGACAGGGCTCCGGCTCTGCGGTTTCTAAAGGCCTCCATTCTTGAAAATTTTAAAAGCCTTTCTTTTCTCTCTTCAAGCTCCTCATAAGGCATTCCTTTTAATTTTCCACCAAAATCGATGTTCTCTTCAACGGTCATGTCAAGATATAAAGTAAAATCCTGGGACATATAACCGATTGTATTACGTATAATATCAGGCTCTTTTTCCACATTATGACCGTTAACAAATATAAGGCCTGAATTCGAATCAATCAATCCGCATATCATTTGAATTGTTGTAGTTTTTCCGGCTCCGTCAGCGCCTACAAGACCGAATATCTCACCTGGCTTTACCTTTATGTTTACATCTTTTACAGCTTCGTTGTTTCTATAGGATTTGTTAAGATTTTCCGTAAACACCATATAATCTTTTAAACTATCTATTCCCATGCCCGGTCTTCCATGCCTTGTCTTTATCCCATTTTATATAAATATCAGCAGGCATTCCCGGCTTTAAAATGCCTTCCGGGTTATCAATTCCAATTTCAACTTTATAAACAATTTTCGAGCGATGCTCTTTCATCTGAATATCCCTTGGAGTAAATTCTGCTTTTGGAGCGATAAATGTTATCTTTCCTTCAAAATAACGATCAGGATATGAATCCACATATATTCTTGCAATATCTTTATATTTAATCTTGCCAATGTGTATCTGTTCAACATAAGATTTTACATACAGCCTCTTCATGTCGATTATTAATACAACAGGGGTTCCTGGAACCACATGCTCACCAATTTCAACAAATTTATCCACAAGAGTTCCTTTAACAGGAGAATATATATAGGTATCGGCCAATGTAGCGGCAATCTCATTTTTCCTTGCTTTTACAGAGTCAAGTTTTGATTTGGCCATATTAATTTCTGTTTTTGATTTATTATACTTTCTTTCCAGAGTTTCCAGTTCATTTTTTTTCAGCTCAATCTCCGTTACAGTCGCTTTTGCAAGAGAAAGGCTTGCTCTGCTTTTATCCAGATCATTTTTTATCTGTTCAACTGCCGCCTTTGTGACGTTATATCTTTCTTCAACACTGTCCATTTTGCTTTGGGATATCTTCTTTTTTTTGAACAGCGCTGAAAACCGGATAAAATCTTTTTCAGCTTTTACATAATTATATTCAACCTGTTTTAAATGCTCTTTTGTTGCTTCAAAAACTGCTTTTGCCTCACTAATTTTTGCCGTTGATTGTTTTTTGGCAAGTTCTAATGCTATTTTTGCCCCTTTAACCCTGCTTTCAAAAATCAAAACATCATCGGCTGCTCTTTTTAATCCATCTTTTGCATTTTCTATATCAGCATATGCAGCTTCCAGTTTTGATCTGATCTGTTCGGAGTCAATTTGTACAATAAGATCTTTTGTTTTTACTTCATCTCCTTCATCAAGCGGAAGTTTGATAACATTCCCTGTTTCTTTGGAGCTTAAAAGAACCTCTGTGCCTTCAACCCAGCCGTGAAGCGTTATAAATCCTTTTTTTGTAAGCTTGCCCATATAACTGGTGTACCATACGGCTGCAAGCCCTAAAACTAAAGATATGACA
>JASFBJ010000228.1 GCA_030149585.1 Desulfobacterales bacterium
TGATTTGCAGCAGCTTTTTAAGTGAAAACTCGATTCCAATGGTAAAAAGTAATAATACAATACCGATTTCAGCTAAAATTTCAACTTCATGAACAGCCTTTACAAGCCCAAAACCGTACGGCCCGACAAATATCCCTGTGAGGAGGTATCCCACAACTGCCGGCACGCGAAATCTATGGCATATAAAGAGTACTGTAATAGCCAGACCAAATATAATTATAATGTCGTTTAGCAGAGGTATTTCCATTTTATGATTTACCTTTTTATTTCATATTATTTTTTCAGCAAAGCTCTAAAGTTTTTATTTAGAGGATATAACCAAATATCTTTAATTGGAACACTTATTTTTGCGCGAACCCTTAGAACAAATTTATCGTGCCTGATTAAAAGCATTTGATTGACATAAACAAAAAAAATGATTTAAATTACTTTTGGGTTTTGTTTCTCAGGGAAATTATTTCACAGGATATTTTAAATATTATGGATCAGTTCTGGAGTTTTTGGCAGCACCTGCCGGGAAAAATAGACCCGGTTATTTTCCAAATCGGCCATTTTAAATTACAATACTATGGTTTGATGTATATTATTGGTTTCAGCATAACTTATTTTATGGTGCTATACCGAATTAAGCATGAACCTGTCTTTAAAATTTCTCTGGAACATATTCAGGGTTTTTGTATGGCAATTATTATCGGCCTGTTAATAGGAGCCCGTTTAGGATATGTTCTGTTCTATAATTTTTCCTATTACAGCGCCCACCTGTTAGAGATAATAATGCCGTTTAAATTTTCCAATGGAATAGCCTTTACCGGTATTAGCGGAATGTCTTATCATGGCGGACTCATTGGCGCTATTTTGGGAACTTTGATCTATGTTAGAAAATATAAGCTTGATTATTGGAAGATGGCCGATCTTTTTGTACCGGTAATTCCTTTGGGTTATGCCTTTGGCCGCCTGGGTAATTTTATCAATGGTGAGCTGTATGGCAGGGTAACCACCGCACCTTACGGCATGTATTTCCCCCTGGCCGAGGATTTTATGCTGCGGCATCCTTCCCAGCTTTATGAGGCTTTTTTTGAAGGTCCCTTTCTATTTGTAATTCTTTGGTATCTACGCAAAATTGTCAAAACAAAAGGAGCAATGCTTGCAATTTATCTGGCAGGATACGGCGTGGTAAGATTTTTCATTGAATATTTTCGTCAGCCGGATGACCATCTGGGCTTTGTCTGGTTGACTTTTTCCATGGGCCAACTGCTTTGCATTGGGATGATAACAGGCAGTATTGGGTTATTTCTTTTTTTATATTCCAAAAACCAAAGGAGCGTTATTGGTTGTGAAAAAAAGGTGTGAATGGGCTATTTCTGATCCGATTTATATTAAGTACCATGATACTGAGTGGGGAGTTCCTTTGTATGATGATAATAATTTATTTGAGTTTCTTGTTTTAGACGGCGCTCAGGCAGGGTTGAGCTGGCTCACTATATTAAAAAAGAGAGAGAATTACAGGCTTGCCTTTGATAATTTTAATCCTGAGAAAATTGCCGTTTATACTGATCGAAAAATTAGCCGGCTGCTGGCTGATAAAGGAATTATTCGTAACCGTCTAAAAATAATATCAGCTATTAGGAATGCAAAAGCATTTTTAGCTGTTCAGGAAAAATATAATGGTTTTAGCAAGTATATCTGGCAATTTACAAATGGCAGAATAATTAAAAACAGATGGCGCCAGCCAACTGATTTGCCGGCAAAAACAAAAGAATCAACAGCTATGAGCAAGGCCTTGAAACAGGACGGCTTTAATTTTGTCGGGCCTGTCATCTGTTATGCTTTTATGCAGGCTGCAGGCATGGTAAACGACCATCTGGTGGACTGCTTCCGCTATTCTGAGGTGTAAAAAAAATATTATCCCTGCTATTTAATAAACTGTAAATTTGCCTGTATTCCAAAATATTTTTTTAAACAAAATTAAAAATATCTCAAGTTATCAGGATAAAATCCGATAAAAATTATAAGTGTTTTTTATAATTATTTTTTTAAACAAAAGGAGTTTGAAATGACTTTTTGCAAAATATGCGGCAGGGAACACAGGGTGGGATTTGTATCCACCCGTTTTGCCGGAACTGATGGAGTTTCCCTTGAAACAGAAAAATGGGCGGATGTTTTTGAAAAAGAGGGAATGCCCTGCTACTATTTTGCCGGTGAGCTTGACAGGCCGCCTGAACGTTCTTATCAGGTTGACCTGGCTCATTTTCTACATCCCACTATTAGAGAATTATATAAAAAATGTTTTGGTGCTGATAGACGGGATCGCTCGGTAACCCAGAAGATCGGAGAAACAAAACGCAAGTTAAAAGATTATCTTTATAACTTTATTACTAAATATGATATTGATCTGCTGGTTCCTCAAAATTCTCTGACTATTCCCCTTAATATTCCCCTTGGAATAGCGCTAACAGAGGTAATTTCGGAAACCGGAATTTACACTATTGCTCATCATCATGATTTTTTCTGGGAACGCCAGCAATTTGTTACTAATGCAATCTGGGAATACTTGAATATGGCTTTCCCGCCCCATCTGTCTTCAATGCGACATGTGGTTATCAATAGCTCAGGAGCTAATCAGCTAAGTTTGAGGACCGGCATATCGTCCACCATTATTCCAAATGTAATGGATTTTGAAAATCCACCTGCCCCGCCGGATGATTATACCATGGATGTACGGCAATCGCTGGGGATCGAAGATGATGAATTATTTATTTTACAGCCAACCAGGATCGTAAAACGCAAAGGAATTGAGCATGCCATTGAGTTTGTCAAGCGGCTGGGCGCTAAAGCCAAACTGGTTATTTCACATGCCTCTGGTGATGAAGGGTATGATTATGAACATCGGGTCTGGGAATTCTCGCGAATAATGGGTGTGGAGACCATCTTTGTATCTGATATTATTAATGAGCAAAGAGGTAAAACAAAGGATGGGCGTAAAATTTATACTTTGGAGGATATTTATCCCCATGCTGATCTGGTAACTTATCCTTCCACATTTGAAGGGTTTGGGAACGCATTTCTTGAGGCGATTTATTTTAAAAAACCCATAGTTGTAAATAATTATTCAATCTATTCCACTGATATAAAGCCCAAGGGTTTTTCTGTTGTGGAAATTGACGGGTATGTTACAACCGACGCTGTGCGATTGGCTAAAAAGATTCTCCGAGATGATAAATTTCGCAGAACCATGGTAAATTATAACTATGAAATTGCTAAAAGGTATTATTCCTATTCTGTGCTGAGACACAGACTAAGAGCCCTGATTCAGGATTGCCTGGCTTGTCGTTTTGCCCAAACTTTGAGGCCATTGAAGGAGGATTTGTGTGCTGAAGAATCATGCCAGATTATTGAAATGTGATGAAACTGCTGAAATATGCATAAATAATTTACAGAAACATGGTTTCAAAGCTGATTTTGTTTCCAGTTCCAAAAATGCCCGTCTAAAAATTCAGGAGATATTTGCTCCATTTCAAACTTTCGGGTTTGGGGGTTCTGATACTACCCGTCAGTTGAATCTGATTGATGATCTAAAAGCTGCCGGAAAAACAGTTTTTGATCACTGGCAGGAAAATTTATCCAAAGATCAGGACCTTGAAATCAGGCTTGCTCAGGGGCGTTGTGACTGTTTTATCTGCAGCGCCAATGCTATTGCGGCAACCGGCGAAATTATCAACGTGGATGGAATCGGTAACAGGACCAATGCAATGACTTTTGGTACTCGTAAAGTTGTTATTGTGGCAGGGATGAATAAAGTCACTTTGGATCTTGCTTCAGCCTTGAAAAGAGTCAGGGAAGTTGCCGGGCCCATGCGGGCAAAAAGTCTGAATATGGAAACACCTTGCAATAAAACCGGTATTTGCAGTGATTGTAACTCTCCGCAACGGATTTGCCGGATTACCACAATCTTGCATCGCTGCCCAATGCTTTCTGATGTCTCTGTCGTCCTTATAAATGAGGCTCTTGGATATTAGGATAATCCGACCTGTTGAAAAAGTGCATGGTTCCTAAGCATTATTATTTGAAAGAGGGAATATTTAAATGTCGAAAAAATACCATCAATTCAGATGGTTAATTTTATCTTTTTGTTTTGTCATCTTTATTGGAGGGCCTGCATTTTCAAATGAGCGGGAATACCATAAAATCACGCTGGCAATGGTCAATCAAACACCAATTTATCAGGATGACCTGATCAATGAAGTTCGTCTGCTTGACAGCCATCCGGCAATGTATAATCACAGCTTTAATAAAAATACAGAGAAAAATTTTAAAAGTCTGGTTCTTGAAAATATTATTGATTCTATTTTATTGAGTCAGGAGGCTGATAAATTAAAAATTAAAGTAACTGCGGCCTCAATTAATAAACAATATACGGAAATTAATAAACGATTGGCTAAAGGCTCTGATTATAATCTTTCCAAAGAGGCCTTGAAAATTAAAATTAGAAAGGGACTGGCCATTGAACAGTTGCTGGAAAAAGAAGTTATTCATAAAATCAGGATTTTAGAAACTGAAAAAATCAAGTATTTTGAAAATAGGCGGCTCGAATTCAAACACCCTGAACAAGTCAGAGTCCGGCATCTTATGATAAAGGTTAATTCTGTTGCCAATGATCCTGATAAAGCCAGGGCAAAGGCTCTCGAAAAAATCGAGATGATTCAAAAACGCATGCAGAATAATGAAAATTTTTCAGCGCTGGCCATTGAGTTTTCAGATGACCCCAGCAAAAACAAAGGCGGGGACATTGGTTTTTTTAGCCGATTTCAAGTTGTTAAACCTTTTGGAGATGCTGCTTTTGCGCTGATGCCGGGTGAGATCAGTCCTATTATTGAAACTCAATTCGGCTATCATCTGATTCAGTCAATCGCGAAAAAGCCTGAAATTCTTTTGACCTATGAAAAGGTTAAGGATGATATAGAAAAGCTGTTGTTCAAACAACAGAAAAATCAACAGATTAAAGCATTTGTCAATCAATTGCGGTCTACCGCTATAATTGAAAAGTATTTATTTTAAAGCATGGCCCATTAAAAAAGGGCCCAAGAAAAATTTAAGGCCCTTTTGGGCATCCTTCATTAATGCCCAAAAGTAGTTTACGCTTTTAAGGTTCTTGCTTTCTCGTTCCCACGCCAGAGCATGGAAACCAGGCAATATCCAGTGAATCAAACTTTTTAATCCCCTTTTGATTCAGCGAATTTGCTGTTCCAAGCAGTTCATTATTTTCTTGAATATCAATTATTACATATTTCTTCCAACCACGAATTTGCATTTTACGCTCTTTAAATGGATTCTTATCATTCTCATAGCCTAATATGTATGACCAAATCAACTGTATTTTCCCAGTGTATATATCCATTATGCAATCAAGGAAACAGGTACTTTTAAGGGATCTTTTGCTGAACTTTTTAGAGAATTTTTGAAATCTTATCTTGAAAACACAAAGGACAGCGGCATATTCCATGTTATTCAACCCTTTTTTGCATTTAGAATTCTTGTTATAGCCAACCCAAGATTTTATCCTGATGACAGGACTGAAACAAAGAGAAAACTACTTAATTTCGGAGAGTCAGTACTGGAAACTAAACAATTTAAAATAGAAGAAATTGCGAATTATATTGAGGGGAAATGAATTTTTGTACCAATTTTTGTGTCAATTTTTGTGTCTGGGTTACCGGGTTGCCAGGTTCAGGGAAAAGCACAATAGTCAAAGAACTCGATCAGATGCTGCTGGAATCGGATTTTAAGACCATAACCCTTAGCATGGATCTGATCAGGAAAACTCTGACACC
>JASFBJ010000486.1 GCA_030149585.1 Desulfobacterales bacterium
TCGGCAAATCGGATATGATACGTCAGTTCTGCCGAAAAAGAGGATATGGACTCAAGGTAGTCTATATGGCTACCATGATGCTGGAACAAATTACAGGGCTGCCCCTGGTGCGGGAAAAGAAAAACGGGAATTCAATCCGCTGGTCAAGGCCGGAGATTTTAAACTTTGAAACGCTTGAAATCCCCCCGACCTCAAATGATTCACCCATAGTACTTTTCTTAGATGACGCACATCTGATAAACCGTCAGATTCAGGCATATCTCTTCCAGCTTTTAACTTACCACACCATACACGACCACCGCCTGCCGGAAAAGGCAGTTATGCTGCTGGCCGGAAACCGTTCAGTAGATCGAGCAGGGTTTCAGGAGATCCTGGCTCCTGTAGCCAACCGGATTTTTTTTGTGCAGCTTCTCGCCGACGTTGATCAATGGATTGAAGATTTTGCAGTGCCGATGAACATCCGCCAGGATATAATCACTTTTTTAAAGCACTATCCTGAATATTTTCTCGGCACACCCAGAGAATCAGAGGCCTGGCCCTCACCCCGTTCATGGACGTATGCATCACAGACCCTGGATGTCTCCGGCAAAAAGCCCGATGAAAATATACTCTTTACTGTTTTGACGGGTCATGTCGGCACCGAGGCTGCCACCAAGTTCATAGAATACCACAAGCTCTTTGCCCAATGGGATCCAAACCAAATCCTCCTCGCAGGGCAAATACCTGCCATTGATAATCTCAATAAGATTGAGGCATATGCCTTGCTAAGCGCATGTGTGGCATATCTTATGAGTCATCTCCGTAAAGTGAATTTTCAAATGAACCCTGAGCTTGAACGGGAATTATGCGGTTTGATCGCAGTTGTCAGGGCAATGTCCAAATATCACAGGGAGATTGTTCCCCTTGGCCTGAAAACCCTCCTTGTTTCCGAGAAACAGACTACAGGAGAGATCGGAATAGTTCGAAGACTCGTAGAGGAGGCGGATGTGGTGGCAAAACTCCTCGAGGTGGCCTGAGAAATAGCCAACACCTCAGCCGTAGATGAGTATAAACTATGCTCTTTCCTTTATCGGATATCCAGGGTTCCTTATAAAAAACCTTGACATAGAACTTGTCAATTATTAGGAATACCTAAATAATTTAGCGTGATCATTATTGACGATGGGTTTATCTGCGTAAATGCACTCAGGCCTGAGCTTTATATCCTGTTTGCCGGAATATAGAGGTATAGCCAAATATCTGTCCAGCACTCCTTCCTGTGCTGTAAATATTTATATAGATAAAATTTTATTAGATAAACTTATGGAAGGCCAACATGAGCAAATTCCGGCTGGTTTAAATGATATTATGGGAGGAGCCAATGAGAGCTATTACTGCCCCCCGAGTAATATGACACCCGTAATGAAAGTAGCCATTCGTCAAATACTTAATTGCCCATATCGTGGTCTGCTGAAACAGGTATATCTTGAAAGCAAGGTTATGGAGTTAATTGTTCATAGGTTAGCGCAGAGTATGTCCCTAGAAAACGGCCTGAAAACTCCTTCCCCATTACGCCGTGATGACATAGAGCGTATCCACGAAGCCAGGGATATTTTGATCCGCAACCTGGAAAATCCCTCCTCTGTGTTAAAGCTGGCCGGGCAAGTAGGGATCAACAAAAATAAGCTGAATCAAGGTTTTCAGCAGGTTTTTGGAACCAGTGTTTTTGACTATTTGCTTAATTACAGACTGGAACAAGCAAAACAGTTTTTGGAAGACGGAAGGATGAACATCACCGAGGTTGCCTATAGAGCCTACGCATAAACTTAAAATTGTTTAGCGAAAAGCTACAAAATTGTAA
>JASFBJ010000042.1 GCA_030149585.1 Desulfobacterales bacterium
ATTTGGCGGGTGGGCTGGCCATTGGGGAAAGACGCTCGGCAGTAATAATAGGTCTTATTTATCTGCTCGTTTTCAAGACAATACAAAAACTTTAAACCAAAATTCGCGATCCGGACCAACTTGATTCTGCTGGAGTACGCTTCAAAAACCTGGTTTTCATCGTCTATATCATCATGGTCCGTGATGGGATCCCAACCAAAAAGCCTGCTCGCGAACTCAAAAACAAAATAACCATTTTGCCTTTGAGACCGATAAAAGCCGTACTCTTCAGCGGAAGTCGCGAAATAGAGTCGACCTCTCCAGAAACACTCCTCCACCATCTCCTCAGTTATCGCCTTGGATCGATGGAGATCGTTCCAATCTTTTCTGAATGGAGGAAAGGCGACCTTGACCTCCTCACCCATTTCTTTAAGATGCTCAACAACCCTTTTGGCGGCTTCCAGGCCTGCTTTTTTGCCTGAGTTCTTATTAAACGGATCGTTGTCATAGGCAACCACCCAAGTGATCCCCATCCCTTTGTGCTCCTCAAAGAAACTGTCCGGGATGTTGTTTGAGGAAAGAGTCGCTGCAGCCGGAATATAATTGTGGAGCAAAGAGATAGCGTCCAGAATCCCTTCCACAACCCAGACTTCTTTATATTCAGACAGGTTCAACCCGGGGGGAATCCAGGCGAGACCTTTATAAGACCCATGAAAATTGGCTTTGTGCTTTTGATGGCAGTCGATGAAACGCTCCCAGTGGAGATTCTTTTTCTTATCAATATAAAACCTGACCGAGGGATAATAATTCTTGTCTGATTTGCAATAACCAGACTCCTGGGTATACCAGGAACTATCGATTTCAAGCCCTCTATTCATTAAATAAGCTTTCGCCTTTCCGGAGGGTTCGCTGGGATCCGGAGAGTGTTGATCGCAAAGCGACTTGTACATACCCGGGTAAAGTGTTTTGACCTGGGTTTCAAAACCACAGGAATTCAGATGATTGCACTTAACCTTTGTCAGGCTTGATGAAATCCAAACACTGGTATCTCCACAATCCGGACATACCCCACTTTTATAGCCTCCTTTATTGGTTTTTTTAAAATTGAAATTTGTGTCTCCTTCCAGCCATTCGCGCTTTTCAACTTCCCATTGTTCTTTGGTAAATTCCATTACTCCCCTTGATTGGCTGAAGTTAAAAAGGTTATGGCTGCGGTGCGACTTAAGAACGGCTTCAAAATTTCATAAATCTGCTTGTAGGCTTTACACCAAGCTTGCTTTGCCGTCTTTCCCCGCGCCGCTAATAAAACATCGTTCCTTTGGGATATGACCATCACCATGTATTTTTCAGTTTTTCCACCACTGAAAAGGGTCGACTTTGGGAAAAACGACAGAATCGATTGTTTACAGGACATTGGCTAATCTCCAAAATTGGTGTCATGTATAATGGCCAGGTTTAATTCAAGAGCAGATTGAATAAGGTCCATGATCTCTTTTTTGATACGTGCGAGCTCTTCCATATCGATAAAATCATCTTGATTGGCTTCAATGAGCTCACGGGAGACATCTCCCATTTCCTTGGCAACCTTGGTCATCTGCATATATAAAGGATCTTTACAGAGAGTTGTTTCCGGCACTCGTATAGGAGGCAGGTAACCATACCGCTCATTAAACCAGCGGATGAAAGGCTCCGGATTCCTGACTTCATCAAGAATCCTTAAAACCAGCTCGAATTTTCGGGGGGATCGAGGCTGATTAGCATTAACCCTGTTAATCATGTCCTGGTAATCACACCCAATGGCAGCTGCTATCGTCGGTGCTTTTTTGTCCATCACCTGGTGGAGAAGATATTCGATCTCTTTGTCTTCCTTATCAGTGATATATTTGTAAAATTCACGTTTCATAAGCGTTCCTTTCCTTTGTTTTCCGGTATAAAAAATGGTGGATTTTTTAAAGTCCGGTGCTAAAATATCGATCAAAAAGGGGCAGTCGCCCCTGGTAATAAAAACGCTGTTTTATCTGGGGGACACGGACGGCATATCCCGCCCTTTTTGAGTCGGAACAACCCTGGCTCCTGGGCAAAGATTACCTGTTTTTGATGGCTGCCAATTGCCAGTACCAGTTTCATCATCGGAAATACTGGCTGGACAACACATGCATTCATATCGGCCAGGTGAAACTCGAATCATTGTGTGACCGTTGATTGAAGCTTCTTTGATTAAGAATGAAATCATAATGGTCTCCTTGATTAAGTTGATAGGGGAATCATGACAGGAACATCAATGTCCTGAGTGCGCTTGATCAGGTTGGATGCCCAGGGATTAGATCGCCTGGCCAGCTCAACAAAAGGAATAATCTTGCTGGGTGGGATCTGCTGGTACATATCCGGGACAGGACCCTCTTTCGTAAAGCCCATATTATTGAGCAGCTTTGAAAAAGTGTTTCTACCATCACCGGCCATCTCCATCAAAGATGAAATAGCCGACCAGTCACTCAACCGGATCTTTGAAGCCTGCAGCTTAGCAGCCAACCACTGCTTTTGCAGTTCTTTCTCCATCCGGTTGAAGGCTGCGATGTATTTCTCTTTCCATTGCATCGCTTTCTTGCCGGTGAATCCCATAACCAGGATAGCAAAGCCGTCACGGGTAATTCGGAACATGGGCTGTTTTTTGTTTTGCTCATTTTTATATGAGGATGGCTCAAAATTGAGCCGTCTAAAAGCTTGAGAACATTCAATTTTTTCAATGTCTCTTAAAACATTCTTATGTTCCTTACTAAATTTTTCAGCAACATCCAGAGAGGTTGTGTTGACTTTACCATCAACAATCTCAAGGTTGGGTTTGATTTGAGTGTTCTTTTTCATGGTCTTATCTCCTTCCAGGTTTTCTAGTTTGTTCGAGCTTTTGAGGATCAATAGTGATTTTCCCGTTTGCTTTCTCGTATTCTTCAATGGACTTGCGAATAGGCTTTTTCAAAAAAGCAGACCGGGAAATATCTTCCATAGAACAAATCATATCCAGCTTATCCAAGGTTTCAGGATGTAGCCGGATTGTCATAGATGGTTTCTGCATAAATCTCCTTTGTTGTCAGAAACGGTTAAAAAAGGAAAAATGAATAATAATTGAACCGAACCGGGTCAATTCAATATAACAATATTCGTGATAACGAGTGATGTCAATAAAAAAATTCGTTTTGCCGAGTAATTTACTTGGTAAAAATCTCCGCTTGTTTAGAAAAAGCAAACGCTTAAGTATGCAAAATTTAGCTGAAATTATAGAATCTTCCGCTGGTTATATTAGTGATATAGAAAATGGAAAAGCTGTGCCTGGAGGAAATTTTCTTTACTCGTTAAGACGAGCGTTTAATATAAACATAGACTCGCTATTCAGTGAAAACAATGCAGAAACCTTCTTGGCTGAAGAGAAAAGTGAAGAATATGGCAAAACAAGTGACGGAAACCCGGAAATTTCCAATATAGTGCAAATATTACAATCACAAATCGAGGATTTGAAGAAAGACAAGGACCGCCAAAACATAATAATAGATGGACTTAACGAGGATAAAGCGAGAATTCGAGAAGAACTAACAGAACTGAAAAAAGAGATGGCTAGCCTGGAAAAAAGGCAGACCGGTAGTTAACCGAAAACGGTATGCAAACAAACCCCCGAAAAAAAACTTCAAAAAAAATAACATCGCGAATGTATTAATCCTGTGTCGTAAACGTGGGAAACCAAACCACCCCTCCCCAATAAAACCGCAAGACAACACCTAACCCACCAAAACAAATACATGTCGCGAAATTTTTAAACCTCTGTCGCGAATACCACTGAAATATTTTTACTATTTGAAAAAAACAGGCTTCTGGTGTACTAAATTGGTTAATTCATTGGTCGATTAAATAAGGAATTGCACGCCTAATTACAATTATATGGAACATCTAAATCTATTCATGAAAACCACTAAAAACAAAACATAATATTCATTAATTCAATAGAATAACATTTGGATGATTAATATTGTACTCAAGAGAAATTACCAAAAACCGCCAAGAATTTCCGTCCCCGGTAATTTTGTAAATCAGCGATTGTTTTCTAATAAATTGATATTAAAAAAGGTTAAAAATAATAACAGTTTCAAGAATTACCTTTTCTGTGTTTTTTTATACATAAATAGTACAGGCGGGGGAGTGCTTTTGTTTGATTTTTGATCCTATTTATTTCATTTATTCAATATATTGCACCGCAATGCACTGAATAAATGTCGGAAAAATTTACGATTTTGAATTGTCTAGAGCATGGTTGGCAGACATTAGTATTATTGTGTAATGATATTATTGCATTCAGGACAAGGCCGTTTTTAAGATACTATATAAATAAACAGACATTGGGTCAAAAGGGGACATTCATTATATGAGTCATTTACAAAAGGATATAAATTCAGGTGACAGCATACTGATTCTGCAGATTGGTGTCATGTTCCCTGATTCATATCTTATTGATTTGGATTGCCTGGAACATTTCAGACAACCTTAGTATTATGATATTATTGTATTGTTGTATTCAGGGCAAGACCGTATTTTTAAAGGAACTAACAATAAGAGCAGTAACAAAGTTCACGCCATTCACAGTCATTTGAATTTCAGCCTATATCTCAACTGAAAGAAAATGCCCACGTCCTTTTTATTCCTGATATACTCTTCACTATGGGAAAAATTTATTTTAGAAACAAATCAGTTAATGGAATTTTCCGCTTGGAAAAGATGAAAGGCGGGCAGCAAGGTAAGCGATTAAGGCTCTGCAGCATTGTCGATTATGAATTCAAAACTTTGGAAAATGGTGAAAAAAGGGCTAGAACGCCAAAGGAGAAAGCCAAGTTCATTGATAAGCTATACAACCTCAAACTGAAAGAGCTTTTACTGGATAAAGAAAAAACTCAGGCTAGCGGGCTTTTGGTCAAGCAGCTTATGGATGCTTGGTTGGAATATGTAAAAATAAAAAATTCCGAGATAACAGAGAATAGGTACCGAACGACAGTTGAATACTATTTGAAAGCGGTTGGGAACCATCACATTGAAGACTATAATTATAAAAAGTACCTGACGTTCCTTAGCCATTTAAAAAATCGGCAACACAGAGGTAAATCACTCTCTGATCAGAGAATAAGAACCCACTTCCGGCAACTAAGAGTATTTTACAATTGGGCGTTTAAACAACGAATCATTGAACGTTCTTTTTATATTGAACTACCCGACGCTGATCAAAGTGATCCGGTACCATACAGAAGTAATGATCTCCTGCTTCTGAAAGACACTATTTTATCCAGTATCAAGACCACGAAAAGAAGAGATCATAGAAAAAACCGAATCAATGATTTGCGAGCACTGATTCTAGCACCTTATTTGGGATGGCGGCGTGGTGCCGTATGGTCATTAAAGCTTGAAAATATTCATTTGGAAACAGGAATTGTAAAGACAGTCAATGGAATGGTTGATATCAGCCCAACAAAGCAAGTACCCTGGAAAAACAAGAAACGAAAACAGATAGAAAAGCCAATTCCTGACGCATTGCTTCAATTTCTGAGGAAAGACCTGGCAAACAGAGAGCCAGACGAACGATACTATCTTGATAGTGGATTCGGTTATACATGTTACCGCTCACCACATGGTTTAACAAAGTCGTTCAGCGCTCATAGAATTGCTGCCGGACTACCGGATGAAATAAAACCGTTTCACGGAATACGAGCCGGATGTGTTAATAATATGATTGCATCAAAAACCAATCCGAGTGTGATAAAGGATTATTTCGATCATTCGTCTTATGCAACGTCAGACGGGTATAGTGCCGAAGAAATCACTTTAATGAAAGAAGCTGCAGATCTGATACAAATTGGATGGGAAAGTGAAATAATATCACTGTAAAGCAACAAGAAAATGACACCAAAATGACACAATCCGCATAATTAGCAATTATTACCCCACTATATCAATATGTTGAAAATGAAGGCAGCAGACTTAAAATCTTGTGCCCGCAAGGGCGTCCCGGTTCGATCCCGGGTCCAGGTACCACGTTTTTCTAAGGCTTGCCTGCTGTTGAGTTTTTAGTTTTTTAGAGTTGATTCAGTGACACCAAATGACACTTTGTTGAGTTTGCGGGGGCTTGGTCTGTTGAAGAATGACACTAAAATGACACTAGAATTTGCTTTAAGAGATCTTCGGCAATTCTTGTTGAAGGACTGTTATGGCATATTTAGAGTGATTTGTTAGGTAGGATGGATTTTATTCCATTCTGCCTTTTTTTTGATGTTAATTTCCAGATTTATCAGGATGCTTTTTTTGTTGTTGATTTCAAATCAAGCGAGCTGATAATTAGTTCTGGGAATTTCTTCTTTTTTTTTGGTTTTTGGGATTTACGCTGTATCGGACCATGACTTCCTGGATGAAAAAACATGTCAAGAAAGGTTTTTAAGCTTGGGAACGGTTCAAAACAGAAGATTCAGGATGGATTTTATTGATTTGTAACTATTGCAGTGTTTTGCGTAACCGAGAAAGTTCATCGCGTATGGTCTGACCTCTCTAAGCGACATGTTTCTGGCTTTTAGCTGTTTGAAGCTATTTCTGAACTTTTTCAGCACTCGCTTTCTGGGTAGGATATGTGTAGGCCAGATCCGGTATCCACAAAAGTCAACGCCTCGTTTGAACAGGAAAATCTGTGTTTTGTTATTGAGCTGGATACGAAGTTTTTCGTTGAGAAATATATTGATTTCGGACAGCGCGCTCTTCAGCGCTTCCTTGTCCGGGTGAAGGATCACAAAGTCATCCATGTAGCGAACGTAATGTTTCATCCGTAATTCTTCTTTAACGAAGTGATCCAGCTCGTTTAGATAGATATTCGCGAATAATTGACTGGTTAGGGCTCCAATCGGTAGTCCTATATTAGAATTGTCGGTATTGACGATATTCGCGATCAGATTCAACAATTTGGCGTCTCTTATTGTCTTTCGCAGCATTGATAATAGAACGGTTCGGTCGATGCTGAAAAAATACTTCAGTACATCCGCTTTCAGAACGTAGTATTCTCCATGGTTCTGCCGATATATCTTTGAAAATTGGTAAACTCTTTCCATGGCGGCGTGGTTGCCTTTGGTTTTACGGCAGGCGTATGAATCAAAGATAAATTTCGATTCGAAGAATGGCTCGATGACTTTTACCAAAGCCTGGTGAATTACACGGTCTCTGAATGCTGGAGCTGAAATCAGTCTTTTCTTTGGGTCATAGACGTAGAACTGTCTGTATTTAGTTGGCCGGTATTGCTCCCAGATCAGCTCGTTTTGAATTTGGATCAAGTTTTCTTCAAGGTTTTCACCGAATTTTAATACTTCCGGACGAAAACGTTTTGATATCCTGGCACGGAGATAAGCGGAGTGGAGATTATCGAATTCGACAACCTCAGAGAATAGATTTTTGTGTGTTTTCGGCATTTCTTGCGTTAAAAAGACAATTGCCGCGATGTTCCACAAGGTACTTACCGCGGCAATCTGTTTATATTCAGCCTTACGGCTAGGACTGACGATCTGACAAAATAGTCACTGAGCATATTTCCTTGGAAATACACTTCTGATTAAGATCTCACAGGCGAAGCGGGAACCGATGTTCGTGTTGACGTTCCAGGGATAGTTGTTCAAGTTCAAAGCCCGAGAACCAGCAAGAACCCCGTTGTTCCAGTTCAGGCCGAACCATCGCCAGCCCTTGTTTCATTGTGCTTTATTGGTCTGTTTTTTCGGCGGGGATGGTTGATTGTTTGATTGCGACTGGATCTGTTTTATCCAGCCACCCAATAACCTGCCGATTTCAGCGAGAAGCTTACTCACGTGTTCGTAACTCTTGTGAGAGAGATACTTTCGATCATGCGAGAATCGTATCAGCGTTCTTAATTCTTCCAGGCAGATATCGATTTCATATGCCCCTTGCTTTTTCCGTTTTGATTTGTTCGTGCGGATGATCAGTTGATTCAGTTGCAGTACGCTGTTTTTGATTTTGGACGAAAGCGCGAATTTCTCGCGCTTCGGGAACCGGTCAACAACCGGGTATATGTATACCAGGAAGTCGTAAACCTTCTGATATAGGATTAAATTTTTCAAGACAGATTACCAGATATCAGATTACAGGCTGTCACAGGCGAAGCGGGAACCGACGTTCGTGCTGACGCTCCAGGGACAGTTGTCCAAGCTCAAAGCCCGAGAACCAGCACGAACCCCGTAGCTCCAGCTCAGGCCGGCAATAATCTGTACTAATGGATATGTTCCGTATCCATAGACTTGCCCTGCGCTCATACCTGAATATAGATCATGCCACTCCGGGGTTGTCCCCTGATCCCCCCTGGTTAAGAACTCGTTCAGCCATTCATAGACGTTTCCGACACAATCCACGGCGTTCAACAGACTTATCGCGTTCACGACGTTTCCACAGGTGGTCCGGCCAGAGTTTGTAGTTGCTGACCAGGCGTTGACGTTGTCACCATCGTTCCCCTGCGGGCTTCCTTTTGCCACTTGGTACCATTCCGGTAATGTCAGCAGGCGTTTACCGGACATCTTCGCCAGCTCGATGAAGTTGTTACCGTTTAGTCCTTCGGTCCCGGTCAACGGCGTCCCGCCGTAGATAGATTTTGCTTTTCCAGCGGTCAGAATAGATCCGTTGCCAGACTGGAATGTAAGCGACTCATCAATCGAAGCCGTGTAAATATCAAACCAGAATCCAGACAAGGCTTTTGCCATCCCTTTTGGAGTACATTTCGGTTGGTTATAGAGATCCCAGACTGAATTAGGAATGACTGCTCCCGATGTTACGTCGGAAGCGGTGATACTATTTCTGATCCTGCTATAGTGGAAGCCGCCAATCTTGATTGAGTTGCTGGCGAAGTAACCATCCGGCGCTGTTTCGTTCAGGCTGATCAACAACAAACCAGCGTCGGTGTTATTATCACACAGGTAAACGTTGTAATCGTTACCCAGCGTCAGAACACCGGTATCCAGGGTTGTCACTTCCTCGTCAGCGGTAAACAGTTGCGCTCTCCAGTCATCACCTGACTTAAAGGGGATGTTGGTGTCTTCTTTTACGATGACACCCGTTTTGGCGGCATTGCAAACAAGAAACTGTTTTGCGAGACCGGCTTTGGTGACGTAGGCGCGAGACAGGTTGGCCGCGTTCATTCCATAGTTTGCCGGATCTCCATCTTTCCAGAGTTTAATTGACATGGTTCTCCTTATTGCAGGTTATTGATCAAAGCTTGAACTTCAGCTTTTGTCATTCCGATCTTGTTCAGTTTGCTGTTTGGGTTGTCAGCCAGTTTGAAACAGGTATAAACCTCAACTCCGTCAACCGTCTCAGTCATCACTTTTTCGTCTGATGCTGGTGAGTATGAGCTATCCACGGTTGAATCGAAAGTCCAGACTTGCTCGTCATCTGACAAGGCCTGAAGTTTTTGAATAACATCTGCCTTTGGCAGATCTCCAGATTGAGCCATGTTGACGCACATGGTGACATCTGATTTTGTGGCTAATACAGCCGGTGCTCCACGCATATTTCCTCCTTAGTAGTTAATTAACACTAACAATTCGACCCCTAGCGTCTGCCCACAAGAGGAGCCGTCTCCGCAATAGGAGCCGTCTCCGCAATATATGCAGACCAGGGGATTTCCTTTTACCAGCTCGCCGTCTTTGATCTTGGCCACCTGGATTTTGAAGCTTCCCGCGGTAAAAGTATGTACGGCCACGCTGGCCACGAATATTCCGGCTACTCCTTTGAGCTGGGTAAGCACTTCATAGTTCGCGGCGTTTGGGACCGGCATGCTTTCGGCGGAAAAGTCGAAGGTGTATTCCCCGTCTTCATCATCAATAGTGATCGCCTTTTTTAACTGCCTGGCCAGAGCTACCGGTGCCAGCCACAGGATAAAATCGGCAGTGGTTGCAGCCGTGTCCTGATAGGTACCGGCGTGAACCAAGGGAAACCTGTTCTCGTCAAACGCTGCGTCCGCGTATGAAGGGATTTCAAAATAACTGATTTCTTCGGATGATCTATCGGCGTAGTAGATCAATCGTTTTCCAATTTGCACCACGACCGCTATGTTACTGAACGACTTGATTTCCACGGTCCCGTCAGCCAGCCTGAACATGACAACAACATCGGTCAGGATATTGCCGTCAAGGTACCCACTCAGCAGGCGAGACCCGGATCTGAGGCTGTCAAGTGTCTTTGCGATCAAGTGTGAGTTCTGAAAATACAGTTCTTCCCATGAATTTTCGGTTGATTCAACTTCCGGAAGAAGCAAACCGGGAGACGATAGTTTTTCTGAGAATGCCATGGCTATTAGTATGCTTTACAGGTTCGATAAAATCCGTGGTTCAGCCTCCGTCGGCAAAAACCACCGTCATAATATTGCAATACGGCAAAATGCCGGGAGCATCGAGCTGGGAAAAAGATAGCCAGCAGCTCTTTCGCTTGCGCCAGCACTGTATCATCGACAACCGAGATGTAAACCCGGACATAGTGAAACGGGTATAATGAGCTAAAATCCGGGTGATCTCTCATGTCTATGGAATCAATCGCGGTGATCGGGATAAAATTCTCAATGATGGTTGTCCCGGATTTTTTCCCAGCGGTCGCTATAAAATTCTTGTATTGCTGCAAAAAAGCCTTTTTCAGACTGTCGTCAATCGCAGGTTTGATGGCCACGCTATTCCAAAGGATGACCAACCCGGTTTCAGTCGCGTGTTCAGCCTTGCCAGAAAGGAAGACCGTTTCAACATTTTCCTCAATGGCGGTACCTATCGTCTCAGACAGACTGTTAAGTGCGTTTGATATCGCGTCGGATAACCACCACCTGAATTTCGTTAAAATCATGAGATGGCCTCCACGGTTGTATCGGGAACGAAAAACTTACCGGTAGGTAGGTCCATGTTTTGAGGACTCAGTCGAAAAACCATTTCAGGCCATTCGTCATGAAGCAGGTCATATAGAAAACAGCTTTCGTAGTCTTCTCCCCGTTCAAGAGACAAAAAATAATCACTAACCTGGCTGATAATCTCAGAGTCGGCTCCTCCTCCGGTACGGGAGACTGTAATATCGATAGACAGGGTTTCGGCTGATGTCAGGACGCCTTTGTCGGTTCTCATTTTCGCGCCGTTGAATGTATCCAGGGCGTTGTCCATGACTTCCTGAGAGAGCTGCCCGGATTCTCCGTAAAGCGAAAAGTTCAAGGTCGCGTCACTATCATCCACGCTGTCAAGCACGACGTGAGCGACGCCAGCTACGGTCTTCAGTAGTTGCTCATAATAAAGACTTATGCCAAGCTCAATTGACTCCAAGGATATCAAGGAAAAAATCCGTTCCCGAAGTGTGTCATCGTCTTCTTTGTCCTCGCCAACCTGGTCGAATTCAGATTCCTGGTAAACGACCGTGTTAATCGGAAGCGCTTCCTCACAATCCCACTCCAGCCCAGTCGCGGCGTTATAGCTTTTACTGCAAATATAGGTGACTTCGTTTTCGATCTCTGTGGGGGCAAGCGCCTGTACCTGGAATTGGAACTCAGTCTCCGCCTCTTCTACTTCAAGATCGGAGAGGACCTGGTATCTTCTTGGTTCCTGCTCAACAATGTAAAAAACGTCTCCTTCATGGAGTGTCACGCCGACACCGCTATCTTTTGTGGCGGTTAGCGTGAGTTTGGTAAATTGTCCAGGGTAACGGGTAAGTCCCCGGTCCTTCGCGTATTCATCCAGCCATAAGCCAGTCGCGTACTGTAAAAATAGTTGAGGTATGAGGGACCGAAAGGCGCTTTGCACAAGAACCCACAGCGCGTCAAGACATCTTTGGAAGATGGTCATAACAAGGCTTTTCCCGCTCTGGATCAGGTTTTCGAGAACAGTGCCGGATGTCTCATCATCAATTTTTGTCGCTATAAAATCCGAATCATCCACTCCCAATTCTTCCATCATGGTGTCGATGGTTTTTTCGGACATTGTGTTTGTCATGTTTCCTTGTCTCCTTTGGTCAGATCCAGCGCTACCCGGATTGATTGAGGGTTAACGCTTTCTGTCTTTCCGGTAAAAACCAATTGCTTGGTATCGAAATCTATATCCAGGCTGATAGAGCCAAGCGCCACAGACCATTCATTGTCTTCCAGCTCGTCTTTCAACTGGTTGAGTAATAGCTGTAATTTGGCAGGATGAGCGTTAATCATCTGAGGTGTGTATTCGGTATCCCTTATCGCCAGATGTATGACCTGTGCGACAGCGTTTTCGTTGTACACATACTCAAAATCAGTTTCTATACCGATATCCTGACCGCAATAGGACCCGTCTCCACAGTAAAATAAGTTGCTGCAATAAACGCAGGCGGACTCCGTTTTCATTTTAGGACCCAAAGCGACTGAATCCCATTTTATGTCGGCCGCCCAAATATTCGAAGGAACCGTTGTCATAACATTTTACCGTCCGCTAGTGTTCCAACAGTAAGCGGGCCCCCGCCCTCTGGGCACGTGCCTGTTACTAATCCGGAAGCCGCGGAGACCACGCCATTTGTTTTAATCTCGTTGAAAAGCGCCTCAATCAAGACTTCCACTTTAGGGATGTCCGCTGTAATTCCGGCATTTGTCTTGTATTCCTGGATAACCCTTGATGCGTCTAATGGCATGACTCCTCTTTAAATAAGTGGCGCGTCGGTTCCTCTGCCGATCTTGATGTCAGATAGAATACTATCGGCAAGTGTCTGTTTCACTATTTCCAGGTCAGTCTGGACACTGGTCAGGGTGGGGAGCGGCGCCCCCCAATTGTCGGATTGTCCGAGAGCGACTATTTTATCACAAATCGTTTGCAGTGCTGATACCAGTTCATTGCCGAGAACAGCCTGGTCTTCTCCTTCGCCAAGGATCAATTCCGATTTCGCGGAAATCTTTGTGTTCTTCGCGTCCCGTATCTGTATTGTGTCCTTTTCAGGCTGAACCAGGCGATCAAGGTAAAGCACGGCGATAACAGTGGCGGTGCTGCACATCCAGTAAGGAAAATGAACCAGCACATAAGTCCCTTCGTTCGGCGGTGCCTGAATGAACTCTGACGATCCGGCCAGGCGGACATTCCGTTTCACTTTATGTGTGTTATCGACAGAAAAATCGTGCTTGCAAAACTGCAAATCAACCTTCATGGCCGGATTGATAGCCAGATCAACGGACGCGCCCTCGTGGACTTTCTTGATAATGGCGTACCTGAACACATGGTACCCGGCCAACCCGGGGAAAAGACGCAGAATTAATCCTTTCAGATTTTCAAGTGTCAATTGCTTAGCATTCATAACGCTTTGTCCGCAAAGGTGATAAACATGGATCTGGTTTTACTATCTGTCCTGGCGATATCAATAATCTCCTCGGTACCATTCCAAATAACTGGAGTATACGGCCTGAACATCGGAACAATATTGGTCTCCACTCCCCCTTCAAATTCCTGTTTAAAGTAATCCATGGGGATCTCTACGGGCGAAGCTATAAATTTCCCCGCTGTCAAAAGGTGGAATTCCTGTTTTAACAGCATCATCGCCCAGCGTGCCTGGTCCAACTCAAACACCTGCCAAACCTGATCCAGGGCGTTTCTGATAGATCCTATAAACATCATATTTTGAGGCTTGGTCAAAAGAGGAGCCCCCTGTGTTTTCAACGAAAATCCAACTGTCGCCGCAATGGACTTCAAAGACGATTCCAGGTTCACCCCCCGAATTTGTTCTGTGAACTCAACGTCCAGAATTTGCCTGACCGGCTCCAGAGCAACCACATCAAAGGTTTCTTTCGCTATTTGCGAGCAGCTCAACGTTTTTAAAAAGGTGATCCGATAAACGGTGTTCAAGTAACCAACTTGTAAAATCACATTGATTCCCTTCTCAATGGGCTCCTTCAAGGTCATCTTGGCTAAAGTCGGCCGTTGCCTTTCCTGATGGATCTGATAGTCGGTCACCTCATAAATCTTGTCTCTGGTTTCCAACCGACAATATACATATGGATGATCAGTCATTAGTCGTATAATGGTTTAAGCAGTTTATTAATGGCATCAAAAAAACTATTTCCGGCTATCTGGTCCGCCTGAGCCTGGTTCGTTTTTTTCGCGATAGCCGCGGCTGTCTGTGAACTATCTGTCGCGTCAGCGATATTTTGTTCTGACCTCGTTTCATGTTTGTCCTGGGTGGTTTTATAGAGCCCCATATCAAATGAAACGGTTATGATATGCTTTTTATATTCAGGCTCCGCCCGAACCACCTTGCAGTACACAATCCCAATAGCGTTCAGACCGGTATGGGTCAGCGACTGGATTTCATTCAGTAATAGCAGCTTATTTGTGAAATCTTTCAGCTTATCCTCCTTGGATCTGCTTTTCTGCCGAAACCCATGATTATGAAATCTTGTATCATCTACAAACCAGACAACAGCCCTGGCTGTCCCTTTTTTAAACTTTGCCTCGTCTTTAAAAGCGTCTCTCTCAATGACATTGCTGATAGCGACCAGGATTTCAAACTTGATATCGCCGATCGTCAGCTTTGGGGTATCGGTATTAAAGTGATCAAGAATACTCATATATTCAAATTTGACAAAACTAATTAATTGAAATATTTCTGGTTCATTGTTTGCCAACACAAACAATCACCAGGTCATTCACCTTGCTACCCGCAAGGGGTGTTATCAGAATGAAACAATTCCCATGGGCAGGATAGCCGGACACGGGTGGTGCCGACCGGTGACAAGATGTTGGTCTTCCTGTCCATTGGAATTTTTTTTTTGGAAAAATATCATGAAAAGTACAATTTTACTCCCTTATAACACCTTTCAAATTATTGACGCTGTACTTCAACCACCTCAAACCGCCATTATAGATTTAAAAAGTAAAAACAGAGCATCCGTCTTTTATGATCGCCTAAAGACAATTGCCGGAAAAACAAGTTGGAGTAATCTGGGACAAATAACACTCACCATAGAGACAAAACAATATCTACTGTTTTTAAATGAAAATAGTTTTCCCCCACCTAAAGACACATATTTTTATTTTACATATATTGAGATAAATGAAGACAAACGTGTTGGAATATAATCATCATAATTCCAACTGAGTTATCAGAAACCCAAGAGATTGACTCACTTTGATAATGTTACATTTATCCTTATCAACAAAAGCCCCGATATTGTTTTGAAGATCTGTTAATGCCTTTATAAGCATTGTTGTCTCAACAGATTTTTCTTCACCAGGCTTAAATATCGGGATTCCATTTATCAGTGCCGGCTGATAATACTCACGCATTCGTTTAAGATCTTTTTCCATGGTTTTTAGCAGGTTATATTTCCAACTGTAGAATCAGTAATTCCAAATTAATTGTTGACGAAACCATCTATTCGAATTAAATTAACAGCATAATCTTTGGTAACACTCATTTCATTCCGTTTTGAGAATCCTGTTGTAGCGGGATTCGCCCGGTCTAGTTAACCACAAAACATCAGATGAAATGAGAAGGCCCCAGAGGTTTGGCTATGGCGGGATTAACTACCCTGCCTTATGGTGCTACAACACCGCCAGGCTTCTGGGGTTTTCTCATTTTTAGCCTCTCGTCTGGCGGTGACCTTCATCCCTGTAATGGAGATCACTATGAATAACCTTCCAACCATTAATGAACTGTTTTACGATCAACAACCCATCCATATTTTCGAATACGATGGGAAAACCACATTTCTAGCCCAAGAAGTGGCAGGCATTCTCGGGATTAAAGATGCAGCAGCCAGTCTTCGTGAGTCAAAAACCCTGGAAAAGGGCGTAGATTACGAGACAATCACCCCGAATTTACTACCGGTAAACGAAAACTTTTCGTTTACCTCCGCCAAACACGTGTCCATTTTGTATCTCTCTGGCTTCTTCCTTTTTGTTCTTCGTTCCAACAAACCTATTGCCGTTCCTTTCACTCGCT
>JASFBJ010000229.1 GCA_030149585.1 Desulfobacterales bacterium
TCTTTAAAAGAGTGGCAGGACTTTAACCCACAGGTGATCTATGGCTGCGGCGGAGACCTTGAGACTGCGAATAATTTTCTCAGCCAGCCTGGCTGGAAAGATGTAGAAGCCGTTAAAAACCGTCAAATTTTTTCTTTTCCATGTGATCTTACGTGCCGGGCTGCTACCAATACCGGTTATTTTGCCGGCTGGCTGGCTGCCAGGATTTATTCTGATGAATTTGGGCTCAAAGATAATCTGGTGCTGCCCCAAAAAATTTTTAAGGTTGAACCAATTAATATTGATCTGGACTATGTTGCCGGGGCCAGAATCGCTTACAGCCATATCTATGATTTTGAAAATAAAACTCTTATCATTGATTTTAAAAAACCCATGAATTTAATTTCAACCCTGGAAGGCAGGCGCACCGGGATTATATCTATTGGAAATCATTATTTTCCACCGCAGATTTGGGGAATCGGGCATCATCTCGGACTAAAAGGCTTAAAGGAAAAAGTTTATCATGTGATAGGCAAAGAAGCTCAAACCGCAAGTTATCTTTTTACTGGAGCAAATATGGATCATCTTTCCTTTCAGACCAGGGATTTTAAAAAAATGCGGGTTTTTGCTTTAGTTACTGCCGGAGTGAAGTCAAATGCCATTAGAACTTCGAAAGATAAGGGAAGGTGGTATGAACCAGGCACCATTAATATTATTATCCTGACAAATATGCAGCTTTCCGACAGGGCTCAAACCAGAGCGGTTATCACTGCCACCGAGGCAAAAACCGCGGCTTTGCTTGATATGGATATTCGCAGCAGTGAAAACAGCAAATTTTACTCTGCCACTGGAACCGGTACAGATAACATCATTATCGTTGAAGGAACAAAAACTCCCATAGACGCCACTGGCGGTCACACTAAAATGGGAGAATTAATTGCTGAAACCGTTTATCAGGGTGTCAGGGAGGCAGTTTATAAACAAAACGGCATTATTACTAAAAGAAATATTTTTCAGCGCTTAAAAGAGCGTCAAATTACCCTTTTTGATATAGTGGCTTCTGCTGATTTTGAAAATACCGGTTCAAAGGGCAAACTTATTAAAGCTGTGCAAAATATTCTGCTGAATCCCTATTATGCCGGATTTTTAAAATCCTCGATGGCCATTAGTGATGCTTATGAACAGGGGCTTATAACGGATTTGGGCGCATATGAAGCCTTGTGCCAAGGCATTACCCGCAAGATTAGCGGCAATGAGGCAAAAGCATTTAAAAAAACTCCTGACGATGATAAAAAAATGCCTTTAGTTCTTAAAATGGCTTTTAATTCAATTCTTGACGGCATTCAGGTGAATGGGGGTCAGGTGGAGTAACTGATTTTTCGAACCTGCATTGTTTTGTAGGGACTACCCAAAATCCAACCTGGCAAAGCGAGAAGAAAATAGTGCAAAAGAGTTGTAGGGTTTTGGATCTCCTGATTTGACGTCTTTCCGGAAATTTTGAGGGAAAAATCTTGACTAAATGTTATGGCGGAGCTAATATGTAGACATATTAACGATAATCGGAGGTAATATGAATCGCACAACTATAATGCTGCCGCATGAATTAAAAACGCAGGCTCTCAAGCGAGCAAATATGATGGGTATATCTTTGGGGCAATTTATACGTGAGTCTCTGTCAATGTCACTGGAAAGTCTTCAAAACGACCAGTCCATTAACGATACTTTATTTGCTGATGATGCTGTTTATCACGGAAAATCTCCGGTAGATCTTGCAAAAAATCACGACAACTATCTTTACGGAGAATAGATAATGATTTTTATTGATACTGGAGCATATCTGGGTCGGTATTTAAGTAATGATCAACATCATCCGCAAGCTGTTAGCTACTGGAAAAAAATTCAAGAAAAAAATGAACGCTGTTTTACCAGCAATTTTGTTTTGGATGAAACATTTACACTTTTGGGTCGTAGAGCCGGTTATGATTTTGCGGTTCAAAGAGCAAATAATATTTATGCATCAAAAGTCCTAACTATCCTTCGACCAAATCAAAACGATGAATTAAAAGCAATCAGTTTTTTTAACAAGTATGCTGATCACTCAATCAGTTTTACCGATTGCGTTTCATTCGTGCTTATGAATAAAGAAAAAATTAAAAGAGTTTTTGCGTTTGACAACCATTTTGAATGGGCCGGATTTAACTTATTAAAATAATAAAAAAATACTCTGTAAGCTCAGTGGTGGTAAATTGGCATTATGATGACTTTTTTTCCAGCTCTTTTATTTGTTTGTTGATTTCATCTAATGAGTTTTTTATGTAATCAGCATTAGCTTTTAGCATGTTAATTTCATCTTCCGCGGTCATTTGATAAGCCGCACCGCCGGTCATAGAACCGGCACCCATTGGTCCACTTCCGTCAAATCCTGGAATGATAAATCCCTCTTTTTTTACAAAATAGTTAGGGTCACGGAAAGAAATAAATCCACAGGGACTACCAGGCGTTTGATCTTAGGGCTCGCTCAAAAATAACTTTACATTTTAAGTGCCGATGCATCCAGCCTGGCTGCGTTGCGAAAGTTCGGAATATGCTTGATATTCCTGCACTTTCGCGCCTTGCCAGCCTGGCGCCTCAACACTTAAAATTGCCAACTTATTTTTGAGCGAACCCTTAATCTTTTTTCTCTGCCTATACCATGGGCTTCATAGTTAAATTTTGGGTTTGATAATGATAGTTGCAACCTTGTTTTCGACAAAATATTTCTTTGCCAGAAGTTTAACTTCTTTTAGAGTAATGGCACTATAATCTTTCAGCATTGTTCGGCTCCACTTATATTGAACAGGACGTTCTAAAGATCCTGATAAAACGCTGTGTAACCAGTACTGATTGGTCTGACGCAAATCTTTTATGCTGGTCAGCGAAGGGCCTATAACCCGCTTTAATTCATCAGGCAAGATATTACCGTCTGCCAGGTCAGATGCAATTTTTTTTACTTGCCTTGCCACCATTTCAGCATCTTTGGGATTTACCTGAATATAGGCCTGTAATACTCCATAGCCTGGATAGGCTCTGGAAGCACGGTTAAAAGCAAAGGCAGAATAAGTCGCTCCCATCTTTTCCCTGATCTCTTCTCTTAATCTATCCGACCAGATATCTGCTAAAACATTGATTCGCCTGGTTTGCTGAATATCCCAGAAATCATCAGTTGGATAGGCTATTACCACCAGACCCTTTGGAATTATTGTGTTCACTGCAATATTCAAATTTTTGCCACGAGGGAATACTGGCTGTTCTTGTCTCAGTTTGTTGCCTGTTTCGCTTCTTAATTCTAAAGACCCCAGATAACGGGCAGCAAGATCAATAAGAGATAAAACCTCAAAATCGCCAACAACCGACACCTCTAGTCGACTATTATTTAAAGGGGCACTGATCCAGTTTTTAACCTGCTCAAGGCTCAAGGTTTTAAATTTATTATAATCAGGCATGCCAAAACGAGTGTCTCCACCAGCCAGAAACCTTATTCCCTCTAGTTTATTTGCACCATTAATGGAAGTGTTTAAGGCCTTATACTTTTGTTCAAAGCGCTTTGTAATCAGACTAAAGGCATCCCTGCTAAATCCAGGATCAACTAAATGGGCATAAAGCAGTTGAAATAAAAGCTCAATCTCTTCTGTAACGCTTTTGCCATCAAAATAAAAACTATTTTCTTGAATCCCAAACACCACCTGGCTTTTTTTGCCGGACAAGGCTTGATCAAGTTCATTAATATCCAGGTGGCCCAGGCCGCTTTCATTTATAAGGCTTGAGCTTAAAACAGCCAGTCCCGGCGCTTGCGCAGGCTCTTTTGCCCTTCCCCGGCCAAAAGCAATTCGCACAAGAACCTCATTATCTTTAAATGCTGTCTTTTTTAAATTCAAACGTACTTTATTTTTAAAATCTACCTGAATAATATCCAGATCTTCAATAATAGTCTGCCTGATAATCTTGCCTTTTGAGTCAGGTGAGGCAAGGTAGGGAAAAACTACTTTTCGCCGGGTTTCAGGGGGGAAAACTTTTGTCTTATAACCGGCTCTCCAAACCATATCAATCTTTTCAGCAGGCGCTGTAAGTGAATTATTCGCAGGCTTTATTTTTTTTTCAGCCAATTCAACATTAGCACGGTCAACATTAGCCAGGTCAACATTACCTGTCACTAAAATCAGACGATTATCTGCTGCCCAGGCCTGTTTAAAAGCCTCATGTACTTGCGGCAAAGTCACTGTTTGAATTATCGGAGTATAAAGCTCGCAAAGCTGAGCCGGCGACATAAACACCTTGTTATTATTGTTTTTTCTGATAATTCGACGAGCCAGGGCATTGCTTTCACGGGTGGCTGCTTCTTTTACGGCATTATCAAGTGATGCCAGCCATTCTTTTTTTACCTGGTCGAGTTCAGAAGCAGTAAAACCGAATTTTAAAGCCTGTCTTAACTGCTGTTCAAGCGACCTTAAAGTTTTCTCCCAGTTTTCAGGGCTGCATTCAGCTGATATTTCGGCATATTTAACAAAGGTCAAATACTCTCCAGACCAGGTTGAGGCAGATGTAAAAGGATTTGTGGCTTTGCTTATAAGAATATTCAGCCGCTGTTTTAGAATCCGGTTGGCAAGATTTCTAAAAATTGCTTTTCTACGCTGAGCTATAGAATCCTGCCCAGCCTCGATCTTGCTGATACTTTCAATGCTGACTGAAGTATTGCCGGCTTCTTTTTCATAATGATAGAATGTCTTTACTCCCTGATGTTGAATATCTCCAAAATCATAATAAGGCACTTTATACGCTCTGTTTTTAAGATCACTGAATTTGTCGGCTATCAGATCAGCTGCCAATTTTGGACGAAAATCTCCTACCATTACCAGTATCATATTATCCGGCCGGTAATAGGTGTCATAAAAAGTCTTTAAAACATTATGATCTGCTTTATTAAGAATTTCTTCCTTGCCGATGGGAAATCTTTTGGATATCAGGGCATCTGGAAATTCAAACCGGGTGCCGGCCATAAGAGTACGATAGGAAGCTGAATCCCTTGTCCGTTTTTCCGACAGAACCACTTTTAACTCTTTTTTAATTTCATTTTGCAAAAGCAAAGCACCGGAAGCATAATCTTTGATAATAAGGAACCCCTGTTCAAGGCTGGAGCGGCTGCCGTCGGGCAAAAGAATATCATATACAGTCTCTTTATACCCTGTATGCGCGTTAGCATCCGCACCGAATTTCATGCCGATACTTTGAAAATATTTAACCAGCTCCCCTGGTTTAAAATGGGTTGAGCCGTTAAAAAGCATATGCTCCAAAAAATGAGCAATTCCCTGCTGGTCTTTATTTTCATTAAAAGAGCCTGCCAATACATTAAGGTGCATACTTACCCTTTGAGAAGGTTTATGATTTTCCAGCAGAATATAACGCAGACCATTTGGAAGTCGACCATAAATAACGGCAGGGTCAGGAGAAAGATCGCTTTTTTCATGCGGCCAAATTAAATTTGACCGGATTTTAGCTTCAGCGGCCCCGCAAGTTTTCACAAAAGTAAATGACGAAATTTTTTGACCGGATAGCTGATTTAAAAAATACGAGGAAACAGGCGTACTGCTGATGATAAGCAGGCAGGCAATGGAAAAGATAGTGCTTAGTTTTTTTAAAAAAGAATTGAACCGATCAAATAACATATTGAGTTCCTTTCAAGAGGCCGTGGCCAAAATAAGGAACGAGGACAAAATAATTTCCTCAACTATGCATCACAGCTTCAGGCCATCTTTGCCCGATCTAAAATCACAA
>JASFBJ010000043.1 GCA_030149585.1 Desulfobacterales bacterium
AGAATCAATATCTTCTTCAAATTCTTCAAAATCTTCCGCAAGATCATTATCTGAATCTGATATATCATTTAATTCAACAATCGCTCCATTTATCAGTTCCAAATCATTGCTAAGACTTTCAACTGGAACTTCAATATCTGAAAAATCAGCTGGTACGGTATCAGGATATAAATCCGATAAACCATCTTCGGTTAGCTCAACTTCTGCAATGTCTAAATCATCCATAACAACCTCTGCAACTGTTAAGGTCATATGACTCATTCCTAAAATTCCCATTTGAATAATTTGATCATCTTCGGGATTTGCAATCAATTGAAGATTTTCAAGCGCAGCTTCCAGGTTTGCCAGACTCTCGCTAACCTCATCAAATGTGATATTTCCCTCAGCATCACCTAAAACAAGACCTATCATATCAATGCTTCCTGAATTTCCATTTTCATCCAGCTCATCTATAATTTCAAGCAGACTAAATGTATCTATTCCTGCCAGGCCGGCATAGGCATTACTTAAATATTTTAAAACTTCTTTATTATTTGGATGATCTTCCTTTAATTTCAAGAGAATATCTCGGGCCTCAGAATAATCTTCATCATCAATGGCTATCTTTGCCTCTTCAATTTTGGCTTCAAAGGATTTATCATCGGAAACATCTTCAAAAACATTATCCCCGCATCCTGAAAAGATAAAAAGAGAAAAAAGAATCATTAATAATTGAATTATTCCTTTTACCGTTTTTTTGCCCTTAAATAGATTTTTTGAATAATAATTTTTCACGCTATCCCCCTTTATATTAAAAAAATTTTTACATAATAAAGACTTTTATTATAATTCTAATTATAAAACTGATAATATTATCGGTTAAAAAAATGAGATCTTTAATTTTTTTTTAGAATATTATCAGGAAAAGATACTGCAAAAAACATGCCCTGTTTAATCTGTGATTTCTAATTTTTGAAGTGTCAAATTTGGAAAATATTGGAAGGTTTTACTTCATACATCTTAATTTTGCGAGATCCTCTGCATATCCATAAAGGTGTAACCCTTTACTTTCTACTATCATTTCACCATCTCTTACACCAATTTCATCTGCCATATAGGTTTTTAAGTTTTGAATACCTGCCAGATTGGCTGGTAATCCTCCCCAAAGATCCCATGATCGAAAATAAATTATAAAATGCAGTGTATTATCTTGAATTCGGGTGTCAATTGATCTTAAACAGGGTGGATCAAGAAGTGCTATATCAGAAGGGTGCGCTACCTGTAATACCATCTGATTATTACGATAACCAAATTTTTTATATGTTTTTATAATCCATTCTATCTGATTTAAATAAATTTTATTATTTTCTTTAAAGAGAATTTTCCCATCAATATCCTTTATGTCCATAATTTCGGAATTGTTTTCCAGCCACCAATCAAGTTTTTCTCCTCTAATAGGAACTTTTGTTAAGCGTTCCCCATAGGTGTACGATTCCCCAGGTTCCTTATGATCAGTCATTAAATATTCAATATATGATCTATCATAACCTTCTCCCCCATAAATATAAGCTTCTTCAACTGGATTGGGTATTCCGCAGGATGCTGGAATATCAGGCAAAAGAGGTTGTGTTGCAGGATATTTTACCAACGCACTAAAATAATCGTATTCAAGACGGTTTTGTCCTTTATAAGAGCCTCTGTCAATCGTAAATTTTCGGCCCTTTTCTAAAATATCATGAACCGCCTGAAACCATAAATCAGGCAGATCCCTGGCTGTAATATTGTGAATTAACATTATATATCAAGAGTAGAAACTTCAAGAGCATTTTTCTGAATAAAAGCCCTTCGCGGTTCAACCTCATCACCCATTAAAATTGTAAATATTTCATCAGATTCAACAGCATCGTCAACCTTTACTTTAAGCAAATTTCTTTTTTCTGGATCCATTGTTGTTTCCCAGAGCTGATCTGGATTCATTTCTCCCAGACCTTTATATCTTTGAATATTAATTCCCCTTTTACCTTCTTCCAATAGATATTTTAACAAACTTGTTTTATTATTAAATTCAACAGGATCTTTTTCAATATTATTTGCATATATTTTATAAGGGGGCTTATCATATTTAAATATTTTTTTTCCTGATATCATACATTTTTGAAAATCTTCAGAATAAATAAATTTTCTGTTAATTATAATTTTTTGTTGTATATTTTTTTCGTCAAATAATTTGACTTCAATATTATAAACTTCATTATTCTGATTCCAGATAAGGTCGCTAACTTCATAATTTTTATCCTGCAAAACTTTTTTTAAACCATCCATTTTTTCCTTATTATTAAGAAAAACTTTATTTTCAACGTCTTCTTTGATTAATAATTCAATAAAATCAGGATCTATTCCCTTTTGTTTAAATTTTCCAATAATCTTTAGATATTCAGTTAAATCCCCTAAAAATAAGAATAGTTCAAGGTCGGATAATTTATTTCCATTTTCAGACATCTTAACCCATTTTTTTTCACAAACTCTTTTCAAAATATAATCATTATATTCCAGTTCATCTTTTAAATAGCGCTCATTTTTACCCTTACCTACTTTAAACAAAGGCGGCTGAGCAATATATAAATATCCATTGTCTACTATTTCAGACATTTGTCTATAAAAAAAAGTTAGTAAAAGAGTTCTGATATGAGATCCATCCACATCTGCATCAGTCATAATAATAATTTTATGATATCTTATTTTATCAATATTATACTCTTCTTGACCAACACCGGTTCCCAATGCAGTAATTATATTTTTAATTTCTTCACTTTTTAATATTTTATCAAATCTAGCTTTTTCAACATTAAGAATTTTTCCTTTAAGGGGTAAAATTGCCTGAAATTTTCTATCACGTCCCTGTTTGGCTGATCCACCTGCTGAATCTCCCTCAACAAGAAAAAGTTCGCGCTGTACTGGATCTGAAATCTGACAATCAGCAAGCTTTCCCGGCAGAGTGGAATCCATTAAAGCCCCTTTATTACGGGCCAAATCGCGAGCTCTTTTGGCGGCATCCCTGGCTCTTGCTGCTTCAGCTGCTTTTAAAAGTATTTTTTTGGCTACAGAAGGATTTTCTCCTAAAAAGATAGTCAGCTTTTCATTAATTAAAGATTCAACCAAACCCTTAACTTCACTATTACCAAGTTTTGTTTTAGTTTGACCTTCAAATTGAGGTGTTTTTAATTTAACACTAATAATAGCTGCCAAACCTTCTCTAATATCATCCCCACTTATTTTGGTTGAAAAATTCTTGGGTAAATTTCCATTGGTAGCATATTGATTTATAGATCTGGTTAAAGCTGCCTTAAATCCAATAAGATGAAAACCACCCTCTACAGTGTTTATATTATTGGCAAAAGAAAATATTTTATCCTTATAGGTGTCATTATATTGAATAGCCACCTCAATTTGCACATCATTTCGAACACCTTCTATTAATATCGGATCATGTAATGAAACATGTCTTCTATTTAAATATTCAACAAATTCAGTAATTCCTCCTTGATAAAAAAATTCTTTTTTCTTATCACTGCGTTCATCTTCAATTAAAATTTTTATACCTTTATTAAGGAATGCCAGCTCTCTTAAACGGCGCAGCAAAACATCATAACTGAATATAGTTGAATTAAATATTTCAGAATCAGCAGTAAAATGAATTTTGGTGCCTCTTTTTTCAGTTTCACCAATTATTTCTAATTCACTGGTTTTGACACCTTTTTCATATGTTTGATAATAAATTTTCCCATTGGAATAAATTTCTACTGCCAATTTTTCAGATAAAGCATTAACAACCGAAACCCCGACCCCATGCAATCCTCCGGAAACCTTATATGAATCATTATCAAATTTTCCACCTGCATGCAGCTTTGTTAAAACCACCTCTAGTGCGGGTATTTTTTCAGTATGGTGTATTCCAACCGGAATTCCACGCCCGTTATCTTCCACACTGACACTATTATCAGGATGAAGTTTAATTATAATAAGATCACAAAAACCGGCCATGGCTTCATCAATACTATTATCCACAACTTCATAAACCAGGTGGTGGAGACCAGCTACATCAACATTCCCAATATACATTGAAGGCCTTAAACGAACAGGATCAAGCCCTTCTAAAACATCAATACTATCAGCGTTATAAGTGTTTTCCATTATATTCTCATCGGCATAATAAGGCTTTGATAAAATTTATCTTTTTTCCCTCTGATCTGACATGGTTTCTTTTTGTCAATAATTCTTAAACATATTAAATCATCTTCAATACTATTTGCTATTTCCATAAAAAATTTCGTATTAAAAGCAACTGTAATATCATCCCATTTATAATCTATATCAAAATCTTCCCTTGATTCACCTATATCAGGATTTGTAACTGTTATAGTTAGCTTATTATTTAAAAAGGTAAATATAGCTCCTTTATATTTTTCTGAAGACAAGATGCTCATTCTTTTAAGCATTCCACAAAATTTATCTTTTGAAAAACATATTTTATGGCTATCTTCTTTATTAAATATGCTTGTATAATCTGGAAAATTGCCTTCCAGTAAACGAATAATTATGGTTTCATTATCTGTTTTAACTATAAAATTATTATCTTTTATTCCTATTTGAGATTTTTCTTTATTTTTTAAAAATTTTCCAACTTCAACTAAACCCTTTTTTGGAATAAGAACTTTTTCTATTTTCGGCAGATCTTTAATAATATCTACAGAATTTTCTACTATCGAGAGTCTACTGCCGTCAGTTGAAACCATCTGAATAAAAGAGCCATCTTCTTTAGTCAAAAGTGTAAAAAAAACACCATTAATATGAGCCCTCTTATCATCTGAAGTTCCGCTGATAATAACAAGTTTTTCAATCATTTTTTTCAATTTTTGGGTATCTATACTCATAAATTCAATATTTTCAAGAATAGGTGTTTCAGGAAAATCATCTGCATTCATTCCCAGAATATGATATTGAATTTTGTCACTGCCTATTTCAATCCAGCGGGTTTCAATTTCATTTATAATAATACTTTGACTTGGAAATTCCTTTATAATTTCATATAATTTCCGCGCGTTAATAGCAATTATTCCGTTTTTTTCAACACTTGCAGGGTAAAATCCTTCATACCCTGTTTCAAGATCAGTAGCTGTAAATAATAATCCATTATCTTTTGTTTTTATAAGTACATTTTCCGTAATAGCTAAATTACTTTTGCGACTGGTTAATCCTTGAATATTGGAAAGAACATTTATAATATTATCCTTGGTTATTGTAAATTTCATTAAAGTATTCCTATTAATATTTAATTTAATAATTATAATAATATATTGTTAATAATTATAATAAATTCATAACTTATTTATCTTATTTAAAAAAATAGGTTTTTCGTTGTTAATAAGTTATATAAAATTATGTTTATAAAATAAGTTTTTTAGTTAACCTTTATAAAATGGTTAATATCTATAGTATTTATTAACAATGTATAAGCAACATATAATCATTTTGTTATCCAGTGTTGCATTTCAGAAATAATTTTCAGTTTCCAATCGTCTGTTAATCTTTTTTTTATAAAATAAGAGTATAAGCGATCAACTAATTCAATTATTTGATCATATAAATATATTTTTTCTAAAACAGCTCCGTCTAAATCCTCTTTGGTTTCCATGGGACCTGTTTCAGGAATTTTAAGGCCTGTTAAACTTAAACTTTCACCTTTAATACTGAATTTCCACTCCATATTATCTTTTTTAAAGATTATATTCATTTCAGTAACCAGAGCACCTTTTTTTAAAGAAAGAATTCCCTCTTCAAGGCCGGCTTGATCGCCTTTTATTATTATACTTTCAGAATAATTATTTGAATTATTTTGCAATACAATTCGGTTTCCTATTTCAATGGAAACTGCTGAATTATAAATTTGTTTAAATATATCCTTTTTATTTTCAACAACAAACCATAACCATGTTAAAAATTCAAAGCCAATAAATTGATATTTATTATATGAAATTGCAATATCTTGCATTAATCCACCAAAGAACTTAAATTTGTAGAATTTAATTTAGCTAAACAATCGCGCTCTTTTGTTGAAAGACCTATATTTAAATCTGCAATTGTATATGGGAAAAGACGTATCAGATTTATATGGAATGTTTTATTAAATAATGTTTCAAGGGCTTCATTAGCACCTTTGAGATTTGAAAAAAAACAGATATTTTTATTTTCGTAATTCCAAATAATATCATATATATTAGGAGTTGCTGGAATTTTGACACTAAGAAAATTAATTATATGATCTTTTATTATTTTTTTTTCATTACTGGATAAGTATTCTCTGCCGCTCTCTTTAAGTTTTTTTTCAACTTCAAGCGAAAAATATTTTTTTATTATTTTTGAGGGAATATTTTTTTTATCCAATCGTAAAGAAAAAACCAGATAAGTTCCAACTACAAAAGATGAATCATTAAAATCAGGTTGAAAAGGTTTATTAAAAGATGTCCAACCAACAGATGTTTCAGTTGGATCATTATCAATATCTACTATAGAATATTTTTTCAACCCAGCGGCAATGGTTTCCAATATTGGTTTTTTTAATTCACCATCAACCATATAACGGGTCATGGAAACTGATGAAGATAATAACCCCATTAATTAGATTACTCCTCTTTCAAGTCTTTGGTAAAACAGATATAAATTATACTTGCCCAGATCCTTATAAAAGGATTATATATATAACCTTTAATTGATAACTATACAAGGGCTTTTTGGATAATAAAAATTCCAGTATATTCAACCATGAAATAGATTAAATTATGAAATTTATTGCAGATTTACACGTTCATTCAAAATATTCGCGGGCCACCGCAAAAAATCTTGATATTGAAAATCTTTATATTGCGGCCCAGCTAAAAGGTTTAACAGTGATAGCAACAGGTGATTTTACTCATCCAGCCTGGTTTGCGGAAATAAAGGAGAAAATGATTGAGGCTGAGCCTGGATTATTCAAACTTAAAGAAGATATTAAAAGAGCCTGTGATGTTAAGGTTCCTTTGACCTGCCGCCGGGAAATCAGATTTGTTCTTGAGAGTGAAATAAGTAATATCTATAAAAAAAATAATAAAACCCGTAAAAATCATAATCTTATTTTTATGCCTGATTTAAAAACAGCTGAAAAATTTAATAAAAGCCTGGATAATATAGGTAATATAAAATCCGATGGAAGACCTATTTTAGGTCTTGATGCAAGGGATCTTTTAGAAATTGCACTTGAAACCACATCTGACTCCTGTCTGATTCCAGCTCATATCTGGACGCCCTGGTTTTCCATGTTTGGATCCAAATCAGGATTTAACTCAATTAAAGAGTGTTTTGATGATTTATCACATCATATATTTGCGGTTGAAACCGGTCTTTCATCAGATCCATCCATGAACTGGCGGGTATCGGAACTTGATGGATTTTCTTTAATATCTAATTCAGATGCTCATTCACCCTTAAAGCTGGGAAGAGAGGCAAATCTGTTTGATACTGAACTATCCTTTTACGCTATTAAAGAGGCGTTAAAAAATCCTGATCAGAATAAATTTAAAGGGACCCTGGAATTTTTCCCGGAAGAAGGTAAATATTATGCTGACGGTCATAGAAAATGTAATATTAATTTTCTTCCACCAGAAACAAAAAAACATAATGGAATTTGTCCTGTTTGCGGTAAGCCCTTGACTTTAGGGGTTTTATATAGAGTGGACGAATTGGCAGACAGACCTGATGGTGAAAAACCAGAGAACGCCAAACCATATTATAAACTAATCCCATTAGAAGAAATTTTATCTAAACTGCTTAAAGTGGGGCCGAAATCCAAAAAAGTTCAAACAAAATACATGAGTATTCTGGAAAAACTGGGACCGGAACTGGATATTTTGAGGTCGCTGGATAAAGATGTTTTAGATAAGGTAGATGTTCCGCTGTTTGGTGAAGCCGTGATTAATATAAGAAATAATAAAATTAAATTATTTCCAGGATATGATGGTGAATATGGTAAAATAACCTTATTCAGTCAGGATGAAATGGAAAAAAATCTTAAACAAAGATTTTTTCAGGTACCCAAAGAAATAATAAAAATTAAAAGAAAAAAACCAGTATTTAAAATTAAAAAGAAAATATATTCAACTGAGAAATCAACTGATAAATCAAGTATAAGATCCCTAAAAGAGAAAAATTTTATTCAAAAGAAAAAGATAAATTTAAATAAAGAACAATCACAGGCTGTTGAATATAAAAATGGGTCTTTATTAATAGTTGCCGGGCCTGGAACCGGCAAAACCATGACTATTACTCAAAGAATAATATTTCTAATAAATAAAAGAAATATTTCAGCCAATCATATTTTAGCAGTTACCTTTACCAGACAGGCTGCCAAAGAGATGCAAAACAGATTAACCTTTGATTTAAAAATAAATTCAAAACCATTGGTAACTACCTTTCATTCTCTATGTTATAAAATTTTAACTCAGCAGGCAGAAAAAAATAATAACAGGCAAAGCACAATTATAGACGATAATGAAAGAAAATTACTTTTAAAAGATTCTATAATATTGGTTGAAAATAAAGGATTTAAAATAAATATAAAAAAAGAACTCCTGTTAAGGTGGATAATATCAGCCAAGCAGCGAATTATTGCTCCAAATGAAGATCTAAGTTCTATTGTAAAACAACAACATCTTCAACTTTTTAAAAAAGTTTATGAATGTTATCAGACAATTCTGAAAACTCAGGGATTATGCGATTATGAAGATCTTATTTTTCAGGTGATAACGCTTTTTAAAAAGAAACCAAATATAAAAAAAGAGTATTCTAATCGTTTTCAATATATTTTTATTGATGAGTATCAGGATATAAATTATGGTCAATACCGATTAATTCAAGATCTTTCAACCAATAATAATATCTGTGCTATTGGTGATCCTGACCAGTCAATTTACGGGTTTAGAGGATCTGATAACTCATGTTTCAGTAATTTTTTAGATGATTATCCAGATACCTGTCTAATACGGTTAAAAAGAAATTACCGCTCAACTGAAACAATTTTAAAATCAAGCTTTCAAATTATTGAAAAACATCAAATTAAATTGGCAAATATTTCCCAAACCAGGGTTTATTCTCAAATTAATGGCTATCAAATAATTACCATTATGGAATCAGCCGGCGAAGCATCAGAAGCTGTTGCAATAGGCAAAATAATTGAAAAAATGATTGGAGGGACAGGCTTTCAAGCAATTGATTTTGCAAAGGTTGATGGAAATTCAAACCAGAAAGAATATAGTTTTGCCGATTTTGTAGTTTTATACAGAACCAGGCGTCAGGGTGAAATTTTAAAAAAATTTTTTGAAACAGGTGGAATACCCCTACAACTTTCAGCAAAAAAAAACTATTTGAAAATAAAAGGAATTATTGAATTAATTGCGCTTGTTAAAATTCTTGAAAAAAGCGGCTCAATTTTTGATTTTGAAAATATAGTCAATATTCTTTCCAGCAGGGTCAGCAAAAAAATGACTGGTCTGCTCAAAAAAAGGATCTATCAAAAAAAGTTATCATTAGAAGAAACCTTTGAGATGTTAAAACGGCTGCCAATACCGGATATGACAAAAGCTGATCAAAAGAAATTATATACTCTGATAGAAAAGATTGATTTTCTTAGAGAGCAAATAAGTGGGTTAACAGTTGAGGGAAAACTATCCTTTTTAGTAAAAAATACAGGGCTTTCTTTACTATTTAATAATGATTCAGAGATAATGGATGTTTATGAAAAACTGCTGCTGCGGGCAAAAAAATATGGTTCAAATATAAAATTATTTTTATCTGAGATAGCGCTTTGGACTGATCAGGATTTTTATGATAAAAAGGCTGAAAAAGTATCCCTGATGACCATCCATGCGGCCAAAGGTCTTGAATTTCCAGTTGTTTTTATTGCCGGCTGTGAAGATAAATATATTCCCTTGCATACGTCAAAGAATATTGATGAGGAAAGAAGACTGCTTTATGTGGCCATGACTCGTGCAAAAGAAAGACTTTTTTTGTCAATGGCAACCCAAAGAGAGATATTTGGATTGCCGGAGGCCCGTTGCATATCCCCATTTGTTAAAAATATTGAAAAAAATCTAAAAAAGCATGTCCGTCGTGATAAACCAAAAGTCTTGAAAAAAAAACAAATTCAGCTTGAACTTTTTTAAAGGGACTTTTTTGTATTGCACCCGAATTTGCGCAATTGATTGAAGTCAGGGGGTTTGCGGCCGTTGAAAAAACCGCAGGCCAGATAGTATTTTAGATCATCAATCCATAGCCTGTGGTAATGACTATTATTTTTAAAACTTTTTAGAAGGCTTAGAGGGTTGGATACGGCTTGGAGAAGTGTCCCGAAAAGTTCGGAAGGATCTCGAAAACATTCCCAGTCACATAAACGACAGGTTATATCACGATTCAGGGCCTTCATATCCATCTCCCAATATTTGCCGAGGCATTCGTTGCCCCGGTAACCGCACGGATAGGTGTTGCCGTTTTTAGAATCAATATAGAAAAAATCAATGCCCCCGCGGCACGGAAATGAGGCGTCTTTGCCGATGATATACTGTTTATGAAGCGCATACAGAGCACTTCCAGGTGAAAACAGGCGGATTTTGGACCTGAATTCCGGCAGCGTCTCAAGCAATGCCTTAAAAAGCGCAGCCTTTTCCGCTGCGCTGAATCTCACCAGAGAATCCTCAGAACTTGCAGCATAAACCGGGTTCAAGGCAGCATCCTTGCCCTTATCTTCAATGCTCATGGGGTAGCAATTATTCACTGTTGTAAATCCCATTCCAATGACAAAGTCATAAAAGATCCTGAAGGCATTTTTAAAGGCCATGAAAAACGCGTCCAGATATTCTCTATCGTTTGAATACCGATTTCTTTGGATGCTTTTTGTCGCAAATCCTCCAACGTTCCTGTTGATGCCGAGATTTACCGACGGATATATGCCGTGCTCGTGAAAGATGGGAAGGGCCTTTTCAATACCCTTTATGACGCCGGGAAGCCCTCTCATCTCTTCATGGACGGAAGGAACGGCAGAATCAATACTGATCCAGAAGTTTCGAAGGGGGGTCTCTGCCAGGGTTTCGACAACCCTCTTTACACGTGATTGAAAGCCGGCGCCACAGGGATTTACAAACATAAAGCCATTTGTGCCGGTGCGTATATACTCAATACCCGCCTTTCCTGCGTACTTGATGAGCATGGCAAGTTCGTTTAAGAATAGCAACGGCTCCCCTCCGGTAAAGGAAATAATTCTGACTCCTTTTTGAGCTGCTGCATCAATAATACGTTTGACGTCATCAGAGGATAGAACAGAACGCTTAAAAGTTTCTGTTACTCTCATACCGCACTGGGGACACGTGGCGTTGCACTTGTCGGTCAACTGAATTACAAGCTGTCCAGGAACCTGTTTGCGCATAATATTTGTTAAAAGACGCATCAGGGAGTAATCTGCTGATAAAGGATTTGTCATTTCATATCCGATATTCTGCTCTCGTATTTACAGGTTTCAGGTTTGGTTGCCGGTGGACGGCTGCCAATCTTGATGGTTGGGGCCCAGGTTGCGGTAAGTATCCCAGAGCTGCATATACGCTGTTTCAAAGGAGCGATTCTCCATATAATCGCGGGCGCATTGTTTCATCTTCTGAAGAAGTACGGAGTTATCCATCAGTGTTAGAACAGCGTCGAGGAAGGCATCAGTATCTTTTGCAGGCACAATAAAGCCAGTCTTGCCGTGAATAAGGTTTTCTTTTGGCCCTCCTTGATCAGACACGATAACGGGCAAACCCGAGGCCTGAGCTTCCAGAACAACATTGCCAAAGGTGTCGGTGGTGGACGGAAAAACGAAAATATCTGCTGAGGCATAGGCCTCGGCAAGATCGTTACCTTCAAGCACGCCTGTAAACGTTGCAGGCGTGCCCTCAAGGTCTTTTTTCATCTCAGTCATATAAGGACCGCTGCCTGCAATAATGAGATGGAAACCTTTCCTGATCAGGGCTAACCTCTTTGAAACATCCACGAGGTTAAATAGGTTTTTTTCTCTGGAGATCCTGCCCACGTAGAGAAGTTTGACTTTGTTTTCGCTCACATTAAATCTGTTCAGGAAGAACCCGTTCCTTTTAGAAGGATGGAAGCGCTCAATGTCAATGCCTCTGGGGTAGAACCTGATTTTCTCTTTGGCGATGCCGTTTTTTTCAAGCTCGTCGCCGGTAGACAAGGAAGGCACATATACTGCGACCATCTGATTATAATACCCGGCCAGGTATTTCCACATAACCTTCTCCATAGACGGATCACCCGTGAGATGGCTTGCATATTGGGGCAAGGCCGTATGATAGGTTCCGTGAAAAGGGATGCTCAGTATGCGGGCGATAGCCAGCGCGGCCAATCCAACTGGTCCGGGGGTTGCTGAATGAATACGATTGAAGCCTTGCTCGTAGCAGTAATCAAGCATCTGTAATAGTGGCGGATATTGGAGCTTCAAGTCAGGATACTCCGGCAAGTCAAAGGTTCCTATGGGGGAAAAATTCTTTACACAGCAGCTTGGTGATTCAGGACCACAGGTAATGATTATCAGTTGCTTTTTGTTTTTCAAGGCTGCCTTGGCTTGCTTTTGAAGTGTCAGGGCTACTCCGTTTATATCGTAGAATGTATCGGTAAAATGTGCGATCTTGAGCCGTTCTTTTGTCATCTGTTCATCCGGCAGGAGGAATGGTTTTCTTTCCCTGGTGAAAATCTCCCTGCAATGGCGACTGAACTGGCGGTCCTTGGTAAAAACCGTATAGGCCACAAAGTAGGGGGCAAGCATAGTGTAGATGGAGCCGGCAGAGCCTATGGTGTGAAAAAGGTTAAATAAATTTGCATTGGCGAGGCCTTCCAAGGCTGAGTCGGCAAGCTGCCTGAAAATTTTTTCAGAGATTTGGTTAACAAATTGAAACCACGCCTTTTCCATTTCCTTTGGTTTTTGCCTGGATTTTTTAATAAGGGCATTTATGTATGGGTCCCCCAGAATGATTTTCTCTGCCTCTTTCTGAAGAATGCCCTGTATTGTTTTTGGCGCTGATCCAAAAAAGTGTTTCGGCTTTTTCGGGATACTGTTTCGGATCAGGGAGACAAAGCCCTGCTCTTTTTCAGATGAGGCAGTCAGGGCTCTGTTGGCAAACAGCAGCAGCAAATCCTTGTTTATATAGCGGTTAAAGCCGAATTTAGCCGCATAAAACTGATAGGCAATGCTGTACAAGTTATGAGCCAGTGTCCTGGGTCCGGACACAAGGCCTCTCACTTTAGCTCTGTTCCCGCCGATGCCACTCAGGAACTCTTCCACGGATGAAACGCCGGCTATTTCCGTATAGGTTGTCGCAATGGTAAGGGATGAATGGTCATCAGACCCTCCGATCAGGTTTTTTTTCCAGGGCTCATCACCGACCGGTTTCAGATCATGCTTGTATGCAAGGAATTCGATGTCCTCTCTGGTCAGTCTCTCCACGATCTCTTGAATAGTCTTGTTTTGGCAGCTATCCCGGAACCCGTTCAGTTCCAGATTTTTAAACAGGACGAGGACTTGCTCAAGATGTGTGATGGTAAGCAGATTATTTATTGAAAATAAAGGATGGGCCAGGGCGTGAACGATTTGTTCTTTAGTGAAATACTCGATCAGATCGAAGACATTTTCTCTCAGGCGGGAGATGTCCTTATGCTGGCTTTCGCTTATGCCATAGGCCAGGACATGGAGCTTGCAGCGATCTTCGGGAAAATATGTAGTTATCTCCTCACTTAAAAAAGTTCCTTCCAGATGAGCGATTTCCAGACTGCCGGCCATCGTGTTATGGTCTGTAATGGTAACAAGATCCATGCCCTTGTCCCGGGCTATGGCATAGAGTTTCAGTGGTTCAGTGTAGCTTTCAGAGCAGCCGATTTTTCTAAGGAACCACACGGACGGCCGTTTCGAATACTTGGAATGAACGTGAAGATCAGCCTTTAGTAAACTATCTTTCATATCGAATCCTCCATTTGCTGGTTGTTGGTTCCAGTATTTTTAATCTACAAATATGGTTTCCCCTGCCCGGACCTTTTGGCCCGGCCTCACCTTTATATTCATTGTCTCTTGCCACGTAACGATAACATCCACCTGTGAGCCTATCCGTATCATTCCGAAAATATGGCCCTTTTCCACCATGGTACCCTCATGCACATATGAATCTATACCGTTAACGCGGCCGCCGGCGATCTGTACCACGCAGCAGGAGATCGGCTGGTTCCTGAAAACGCCTTTGATTCTTGTGACAGTACGTTCGTTATGGATAATGTGCGGGCTCTTTCTCATAAATGGGCAGATGTTTCATAAGGGAACGCCAGTGCATGGAGAACATATGATAATTCCTGGGGTTGGCGGGTTGGTGCTTGATGAGTTCCACCATGCCTGACATAGGTGCTCGATTGTAGTGAACATCCAGGGGGCTCATAAAAACACCGATGAGCAATTTGATCTCATTGAGGTCTTCATGGATCAGATCCCCTAGGTACAGGCTTTTGTCTTTCTTGATGGATACAACCGGCACGTCCGGACCTACGCATTTCACGTAGACCACGGTGCCGTCGGCAGGGCTTAGAATATTCTCTCCATAAGGGATATTTCTGTCCGGGTTTCGGAAGAACCAGAAATAGCGCCAATAGAGATAGGCAAAAACAAGCAAAGACAGAATAAAAGCCGCGGACAGAGCTATATTTTCAGTGATTTCCATGCGTCATCCTTAAGCACACGTACGATGGCAACTCCTGAAGAAAATGGAAAATCAATGACTTCAAAGAGCTCAATTTGTTTTTTGATAACATCAAGCCAACGTTTTACACCGGAATTGCGAATAATTTCCCTGACATAAATGTTGGTATCGTGAAGAAAAATATAGGCGTTTTTCCTGGTATGTTCCAATACGGCCATGAAATCGTATTTTACATTCTTATAAGAGTGGTTCCCCGTCCACAAAGGCGATATCGATAAGGGGCAAGCCAAGGGCCTTAAAGCGCGGGAAAAACTCGCCGGCTTTTAGTTTATGATGAGTAACGATCTCGTCGATCCCGAATAATCTGAAATGTTTTTTAACCTCTTCTGGTTTATCCCACATCCCTCGACCGCCGACTGTCTTTAATGGACCGTGTTTGAGTACATCATAGGAAGGATCAACAAAACTGAGAATTCCTTTCCCATTATCTTTGAGTCCTAAAGCAAAACAAACAACGCTAAAACCGAACCCGGAACCGATAATCAGAACGTGTTTGGGCCGAAACGCTCGTACGGCGCCATAATAGAGAAAGCCGAAGCCCAGATTGAAGCTGCCCCGCTTTTCATTGTGCCCTAATGGCTTAGCAAAGTGAAAGATGTTTCCGATTACCTCACTGTTAAGACTGAAAGAGTGCAAACCTTACCTCCCATTATTCCAATATCCCATGATGATAGCAAAAGCCGACTTCCTCCAAATGACTGATGATTAAAACGATTAATAAAAATGCTGAACCCTTTAAATAAAAAAATCATTAGATTTGAATTATATCTTAGTTAAATTTTCGATAGTTTTTCTATAGGATATTATTATAAAGAGAAATTTTCTAAAAAGAGTTTTATTTTTCCTGATTATGCAGAAAGCTCAAGTGATAAAAAAATTGTTAGTTGTGACCGTATCTGTCAAAGCTTAGGAGCGAGGACGAATTAACTTCCACAAGTAGGCGCACAGATTTAGGTCAGGTTTGTTCGATATAAAATTA
>JASFBJ010000230.1 GCA_030149585.1 Desulfobacterales bacterium
TTAAAATAGGCGCATTAATTTCAGGCGGGGGAACAAACCTCCAGGCGGTCATTGATGCCTGTGAATCCGGTAAAATTGATGGTGAAATGGTATTTGTGGGGTCAGATGCACCTGGTGCGCCTGGTCTGGCAAGAGGGAAAAAACATTCAATTCCCACCTTTGTAGTTAATTACCAAAATTTTATTAAAGCTTATAAGAACGATTCAAAAGGATTTAAGCTGCCACTGGATTTTAAATTTAATGAGGTTTGCGCAAAACAGCATCTCTTCCCGATAGATGGAGACCCTGATAAAATAAAAGGTAAAATCAAAGCTTTTTTTTATACTCGAGCAGCGGCTGAGGCAAAATTGCTGGCCCAAATAGCTGCCAGGCCCATTGATCTTTTGATTTTGGCTGGATTTATGCGTAATTTAACTCCCTATTTTATAGACCATTTTAATGATAAAGCTGTTGTGCCGAGAATTATGAATATTCATCCAGCGCTTTTACCCTCTTTCCCCGGTGTAGATGGCTACGGAGATACTTTTCGTTATGGCTGCAAGGTTGGGGGGTGTACAGTTCATTTTATTGATTACGGTGAGGACTCGGGGCCGATTATCGGTCAGAAATCATTTAAAATTCTTCCAGATGATACTTTAGATATTATTAAAAAAAAGGGTCTTGAACTGGAGTGGCAGCTCTTTCCGGAATGTATTCAGCTATTTGCAGAGGATCGTTTAAAGGTGTTTAAAATAACCCATACCCGGGATGACAGCACTATTTATCAGCGTTCAATTGTCAAGATAGCAAAACGCGCGGAAAATTATTAGAAAATCAGAGAACCCTGGCCATTAATGGGATAGCCACAAAGGTCCCCAGTGAACTGCCAAGGTTGGTAAAGAGCACTACCAGCAGAATACGGGTGACCTTATTGCGCCAAAATCCTTTGAAAGAGAGAATATCATCAGGAAGTTTTTCAAAATCTTTGACTTTGGGTTTTCTTGTAAAGGCTTCCACCATACCAGACACCCATCCAGCAGCAATCATCGGGTTTAGCGAGGTTAGAGGCGCTGCAATAATTGATGCAAGAATTGTAAAAGGATGAGCAAAGGCCAAAGTAGCACCCAGCCCGGCCAATAAGCCATTAGCCACTATCCACCATGTCAGCATATCTGTGCCGGCCCTTGTGCCGCCTGCGAAAAAACCATAAACAAACATGAGCCCTATAAAAACAGGTATTGCCCATTTTAATATTACAGCAGAGCGGCTTTTTGGGGGAGAAACCTCTAATGGTGCAAGGTCAATACTCTTATCAATATTCTTTTTAATTCCAGGCACGTGTCCGGCACCTACAACTGCAACTATTTTTTTGCCAGGGGCCTGCCGGATTTTTTCAGTAAGATAAAGATCTCTTTCATCAATCAGTGTTTTGTGGATAGCCGGCATAGTTTTACCAACTTCCTCCAAGACCGCCTCTAAAACATCCTGCTGTTTCATTTTTTCAATATCTTCTTCACTAATTTCGCCTACTTCACCCATTGATAACAGGAGTTGAAAGATTAGTTTGAGTTTATTGAAAAGTCCCATCGTGCGCCAGACCCGGGCAAGAGTTACCCTAATATCGCGGTCTGCCAGATGAATAACAGCTCCAACATCTTCAGCTGAATTAATTGCCTGGATCATCTCTTGCCCTGGCTGGACATCCAGTTTTGCGGCAATGCGTTTTTGAAACGAGGCCAAAATCAGGTTGGAAAGCAGCAAAAAAGTTTTTTTCTCCTTGATAACCTTTATAATATTAGTATTTTGCCAGCGGCCCTGCTGGCGAATCGACTGATATCGCGATTCACATAATTCAACACAAACCGAATCCGGATGTGTCTCTTCTATAATTGATTTTACAAGATCAACGCTCTCTTTTGACACATGTGCTGTGCCGACCAGAATTATTTCTTTATCTTCAAAGATCAGGTTATTAATCATATCATTATTGTTTTTTTTTGGTTCTGATTATATATAAACGATTATATATAATCAGTGCGGCAAAAATAAATCCTCTTAATGGGGTTATATTATAACTTACTCAACTTTACCAAATGCAAAACCGTATCTAAAACCGTATTCAAAACCATATGCAAAACCATATGCAAGAATAGATGCAAAAAATTTGCCATGCAAAGTATAAACGATGAGTGGCTGATGTCAATAAGGAGTTTTAAATGTTAAACCCAAAAGAAACTGAATCTGATTACCTTATAAGTACGGAACCTTTCTATCTGCCGACCGGTGATGAAACTGAAATTTTCAAGGCAGCCTGTAAAGCCTGCCTGCCTGTGATGCTAAAAGGCCCGACTGGTTGCGGGAAAACACGATTTGTAGAGCATATGGCCTATCATTTAAAACGTCCTTTGATAACTGTCGCTTGTCATGAGGATTTATTTGCTTCAGATTTATTGGGACGCTATCTGCTGAAAAATGATGAAACTGTGTGGATGGACGGCCCTTTGACTCAAGCGGTTCGTCTGGGAGCAATCTGTTATCTGGATGAAATTGTGGAAGCCCGCAAAGATACTACTGTGGTAATTCACCCTTTAACAGATAACAGGCGGACTTTAAATATTGATAAAAAAGGAGAAGTCCTCCAGGCCGGGCCTGATTTTATGCTGGTGATTTCCTATAATCCCGGATACCAGTCAATTCTCAAGGATTTAAAGCAGAGTACGCGTCAACGCTTTGTAGCCCTGGAATTTGACTACCCTTCCATGGAAAAAGAAGCTTTGATTGTAGCTGACCAGGGCCAAATTGATCTAAAACTTGCTCTGCAACTGGTATCTCTGGCCCAAAAAATTAGAAATATTCGGGAGCAGGGTCTTTCCGAAGGGGCAGGCACCAGACTTTTAATATACGCGGCCCAATTGATTCAGCAGGGCATCCCAATACCAATGGCCTGCCGCACGGCAATCTGTTTGCCTTTGACTGATGATTTAAGATTACAGGAAACTTTAAACGAACTGGTGGAAGATCTTTTCTAAGGCGGTCTGATTTGCAATCTAATCCAGGTGATAAAATTTTTTATACTTTAGCAACCTTGAAACTTGCTGATCCACAATTCGCTGAAACAATTATCAAAGTTCTGGAAAAAAACAAAAATGAGATTAAGCCTCAGCAGCTTACTTTTTTAGTAAAAGAAATAATCTGGGGACTGACTCAGGAGATTTCTTTTGGCAAGGCGTATGCGCTGGGGATGGCAGAGTTAACCGGCAAAATCCCTGATACGCAACTCACAAAATATGTCAAATTGGTGCATACGGCTTTAAAACAGGGGCCGACTCTGGCTCAAATGATTGCCAGATATCTGGTGCCGCTTTTTTGCTGTGATCCTGATTTATTAATAAAGCCTTTTATTAAAACAATTATTATCATGTTTAGAAAAGGCAATTATACTCTGAGCGGGCCACTTGGTATCCTGTCGCTTTTTCTTAAAGAAAATGATACCAGCTCAGCCCTGAGCTTTATTAGCTTGCTTGAAACAGTATTTAAGCAGGAACTTACCTATAATCGAAGTCGCTATCTGGCAAATTTATTCTCAAGAGAACTGCGCTATTTCAAACCAGCTAAAAGAGCATGGCAGATAGCTGCTCTGGAAAAGGTTGTCAAAGAAGACCTTGATCTGGCAGATCCTTTTATCAATGGGCTGGAACATGGTTTAAAGAGACTCGGCCAAACAGCTCTTAATCAATTTATTGTCATTGGCCTGGAAAAATACAGAACCAGTCCCAAACTGGGTTTAAAATTTCTTTCCCTTGCATCCAAGCTGGGGCAGGATACCTGTCGGGATATGCAGGTCACTGTTTCTTTGAGTCAGGTTAAACAGCAGATGGATAATTATTTGAGAGCCAGAATTGGAGAGGTGATCACGGTGCACCCCCTCTCTTTTTTGCCGGCAGCCCTGGCAAAATCTTTAAATGGGCAATGTCTGGCCTTATCAGATAGCAACCATATCTATCTATCTAATGAAATTGATAATTATAACAGCAAAAGCGAAAATATCAGGCTTTATATGGGTCTTATGAAAATGGAGGCCTGCCTGCTGGAATTCGGCACTTATGATTTTGATTATGAGAAGGCATTTTATGAGAGGGAAGGCTGTTTGGGGAAAATTTTAAAAAATCGATGCTCCTTAGAAAATCCGGATTTGGAGACTATTTCTGATCTGGAACGATTTTTTAAAATTTTCCCTGACAAAGATCTTGCGCAAGATCTTTTTACCATTTTTGAGCATGGGCGAATCTGGAAATTAATTGGCCTTAACTATCCGGGAATGCTGAAAAAAATTCTGCCTTTATATCAACAGGAAATAAGGCGTTTGGTCAAAGACAGCAAAGGGGATAATCTTCTTTTGCCATTATATCAAGCACTTTGTATGGGCAGCTCATCAAAGGGTTCATCAAAAGACCTTTTTAAGCTTGATGCATGTATGCAAGATGCCTGTGATCTTTTTTTCGATCAGATAGCTCAAAATAACAGGGTTGAAACCATTGCTTTGCTGGTGGGGCAAAATTATTTTCCCATTGAAGCTTTTTTTAAGACAAAAATTAAGCAAAAGCAGCCGGCTGACAGGTATTATCCTCATTATTCCCTGAAAATTCCTTTTGGGCATTATTTGTGGCCTGACATTTTCAGGTTAAGTATCCTAAAGAGTGAAAAACTTGCAAATATAATAAAAAACCAGCTTATCAAAAAGGGAATTAAAGTTTTTAAATCTGATCTGCAAAAAAAAATTAAAAATTCTAATAATCAGCTTTCAGCAGATGAACTGCAAGAGATTATTGCAAATGATCCGCGCAACTTCAAGGCTGATCATGGCGGCAGCTTTGCCGGTTTTGTTGATTTTGACCAGTTGGATTTAAGTGATATAGACGGCCTTTTGCAGGATGAACCCCAAATTTCAGATAAAAGCCAAAACACTGGTTTTCGCTATAAAGAGTGGGATTCCAAACTTGGAGATTATCTGCACGATCATGTGCTGGTGAGAGAAAAGCTGCTTCCCGGTATCCCCGGCGATTTTTATAATATGACCCTTGAAAAGCGTTATGGCCTTATATCAAAAATCAAAAACGCCTTTGAGCTTTTAAAACCCCAGGGGCTCCAGATCATGCGGCCATGGGAGGAAGGGGATGAATTTGATTATGCTGCCCTATTGGACTTTGCCGTTGAAAAAAAAGCAGGTCTTATGCCCTCTGATCGTCTTTTTATCAAGCGGGTCAAACAATACCGGGATGTGGCAGCCTTACTTTTGGTTGATTTTTCCCGTTCAACTGCAAATTTTGTAGATGGCTCGCGTTCAACAGTGCTGGATGTAGCCAGGGAAGCGATTGTTTTATTGCTGGAAGCAGTTAAAATTTTAGGAGATACTTTTGCGGTTGCCGGGTTTTCAGGCACTGGACGGCTTGGGGTGGATTATTTTATTATCAAGGATTTTTACGATAATCAGGAGGAGTTGATTAAAAGCCGTATAAATTCCGTGACACCTCAAAGAAGCACCAGAATGGGCGCCGCCATCCGTCACTCCGCGGCCAAACTGGAAAAAATTCCAGCTAAAACCCGTTTGCTGATTATTATCAGCGATGGTTTTCCAAATGATACCGGTTATAAAGGAGCATATGCCATGGAGGACACAAGGCGGGCAATTGTTGAAGCCCGGGCTAAAAGCATTTATACTAAGGCTGTGACCGTTAATATTGCCAACAGCGCCAAGCTGGATGATATTTACGGCAATGTGCATCATAACACAAT
>JASFBJ010000231.1 GCA_030149585.1 Desulfobacterales bacterium
AAGTCAGGCATTGAGCCCGTCAAGCTAATTCGCCAGGGAATGTATAATCATATCTCCTCTCTGCCTTTTAAGGATATGGAAATATTTATTACCGACAAGCGGTTAAAAAATGCCGGTTTACTTGATCCAGACCAGGTCAGCCGACTCATAGCCGAAAAACCGCGAAAATTAAAAAGCATTTTGGGAGTTGATGCTGTTATTACCGGTACTGTTACTAATTTTGATCGCTTTTTTCTTGGAATTTATTCCCAGATAGCAGTGGGCTGTGAGGTAAAACTTTGGGATTTAAACACCGGCAAGCTGCTTTGGCGAGCCAAACATGTCAGCAGGGCGCATGCCGGAGGCATTTCTCTTAACCCCATAGGTCTGGTTTTATCTGCTTTGGCATCGGTTTGGAATTTGCGGGATTCTGAATTTGCCTCACAAACCGACGAGCTTTTCCGTGAAATAGTCTCCTCTATTGAGGTTCCACGTTCTGAACTCGCGACTGAAACACCACCACCGCGAATTATTTTTTTTGCCGCCTTAAACACAGAAAAACCTTTTACTCTGGGCCGTAAGGCCGTCTTTAGACTCATTGGCGACCCAAACTGCTCTGCATACGTGAACATAGGAGAGTTTAAACATGCAGTTAATCTTGAACCTGTTTCCGCCATTCGCAAACAGGCTTTAAAATCCCAAATTATCAAAGATATTAAAAAAAATTATAAAGCCGCTGGGCTGGAACTGACTCCTGGTCTGATAAATGAAATTTTTTATGAAGTTGATACCAGGGCCATTTATGAAGGATATTATACAGTGGAACCAGATGATCAGGCCTATGGTCTGATTGCCAAAGGATATCTTATAAATGAGGCCGGCATGCAAGAGACTGCGCTGGACTTTAATCATCCGGTTAATGTTGACGCGCGTCCGCCTGTTGCGCCTCAAGCTTTAACAGCCAGGGGGCTGGATAAAAAAATAAAAATAATCTGGAATCCAAATCAGGAAGAGGATCTGCAAAAATATGAAGTTTGGACAAGCCCAACCCCCTTAAATAATTATACACTTACAGCCACTATTGAAAATAATGCAGCAATTATAGAAAACCTGGCCAACTTTGAAAAAGTTTTTATTAAAATCAAAGCTGTAGATAAAGCAGGCAATCAAAGCCGATTCAGCCGTTATGCAAAAGCTTCTCCCCTTCCCAGGCCCGGTTTATATAATCTGCCGCAACCAGGCTCAGCATTAGGCGGTTTGATTAAAAACAGGGTACTGCTAATTGCTGAAAATAACCCCTACACTGTGGTTTCCAATATCATTATCACTAAAGAGGGCGCTGTTTTCATAGAACCCGGGGTTGAACTCTATTTTGCCCCAAATACCAGGCTGACAGTTAATGAAGGTGAATTAAGCGTATTCGGCACGTTAGAACGTCCGGTTCGTTTTTTACCAAAAGATGGTCTGGATGCCCCCGGAGCATGGCAGGGCATCCACTTTAATGACACAACTAATTCCAGCTTAAATAACTTGATCATCCAAAGCAGCTCAACCGGCCTGATAATTAAAAACAGCGCCCTGACAGTCTCTGGAGTAATAATTAGAGGTTGTTCCCAGGCCGGCATTTATTTAAAGGATAGGGCCAGACCAAATATCACCTGTTCAATTATAGAGGATAATGAGGGCCTGGGTGGAATGATGATCGAAGGAGAAGGTTTAGCCCCTGTAATTCGTAATAATATTTTCAGAAATAATAAACCTTTTCAGGTTCAAAGCTACACACCACTGAAAATTGATTTACAGTATAATTTTTGGGGAACCACTCAGCCGGAGCAAAATCTTTTTATAGGAGATTTGATCTGGCAGCCCTTCCTGTTAACCCCTCCGCAAAAGTGTAATTAACCAAAACAATCAAATAAAGATAAATTATATAAAAGAGGGTCGCCATGAAAAACAGACTTAAAGTGCTGATAATAATTTTACTCTTCCTGAGTTTAATCTGTTTCACTGCATCAGCCAGGGATTCAGGAATTGAGCCAATCGGTGATTTCGGCAATATTAACTGGGTTGATCAAATAATAACAGCAAAGGGGCTTGGATTTCCACCAGATAATATATCAGATCCAGTCAGGGCCAAAATTCTGGCACACCGGGCAGCAGTCGTAGTTGCCCAGCGAAATCTTTTGGAAGTAGTAAATGGAGTACATATTGATTCTACAACTCTGGTTGAAAACTGGATGATCAAGGATGAGACAGCCACATCCAAAGTAAAGGGTGTTTTGCGAAACGCAACAGTTGAAAATTCCAGGCAATTATCTGATGGTTCAATAGAGGCAACAGTTAGTATGCCCCTTTCCGGTGAACTGGCCAAACTGCTGCTGGGCCTTGAAGGCCAAAAAGCCGGGCTTGCTGCTGCCACGCCTGAAATTATCACCCGTCTGAATGAGCTGGAACAACGCATCAATGCACTGGAAAACAAAATGTCAGGGCTGCAAAAAATCTCTTATGAGCAGGAACAGCTAATATCCCTTTTTCAGCAAATGGTGATTGCCTGGCGAGATTACGTAACTCAATCGCCAATGCTGATTAATACTGATTATCAGGATAATAATCAGATACAGCGCTTATCTAAAAAAATAGAACAATATGAATCACGCCTGACATCGTTTTCCAACCGCTTAAATATTATGGCCAAAAGAGTCGCCTCTCTGGAAAGCCCTGATAAAAAGGCACTAACCCCCAAAAGCAGGCCTTTGGTAAAATACACAGGGCTGATTATTGACTGCCGCAAGACCGGCTTTCGGCCCTGCTTAAAACCAAAAATATACAGCAATCAGGAATTAATTTATCCTGGTGCGAATATTGATTTAAATGAGGCAATTAAAAACGGCTATATAAGATATTACCGAAAAATAAGTCAGGCTCAAAAAAGTTCCCGAAGCGGCACCTTGCCGCTAACCATAAAAGCCAAAAGCACCTATAAAGGAAACCGCAGTCTGCTGCTCAAAAATGATTCATATAAAATTTTAAAAACCATTCTTGCCGCTCCAAATAATTTTCTGGCGAGCTGCAAAGTCATCCTGATTATTTAAAAACACAGCAAATGAATTTTCTAAAACATATAGGTTTTTTTGCAGTTCTGATGATTTTTTTTTCAGGTTGTGTGTTTTTGGGTAAAAATAAAGATTATCAGCCCTTTGATGCAGATAAACTGGATAATATAGCTATTGGTGAAAGCACCTCGGAACAAGTCGCAGAGTTATTCGGGGCTCCCATGCGCCAGCGTGGGAACCAGGCGAAAAGCAACATTTAAAAAGTATCAAAAGCAAATAAAAAATGTTAATTTTCTTTTGACTTATCGGCATATTTCATATATTTCTATTAAAAAAAGCCCACCAACTATTACTCTCAAAAAAGGAGGTACGAATGACAGCTAAAATAAATAAAATACTTTACGCCACGGATTTATCCAAAAATTCTGCCTATGCTCTTAGCTATGCCTGGGATCTTGCAAAAATTCATAAGGCCCAGATTATTGTGCTGCATGTTATGGAAGGCATCAGCGGATATTCCAGCACAATGATAGAGTCCTATTTTGATGTTGCGCAATATTTAAATAATATTCAGGAAAGAAAAATAATAGCCAGGGAAAAAGTAGAAAAACGTTTGAATCTGTTTTGCGAAAAAGTGTTAAAAATTAAAAAAGATCAACTTTTTAAAAGTTGCTCCATAGAAATTTGTGAAGGCTACCCAGCAGAAGAGATTATTCAAAAATCAAAACTTCTGAATTGTGACATTATTATAATGGGAACTCACAGCAAAGGCATAATATCCCAAACTTTTTTGGGCAGTGTTGCCAAAAGAGTGCTCAGGCGGGTTCGCAAACCAATATTTATCATCCCACTGCCTGAAGAAGAAATAGATTTAACTTTAATTGATTAGTTGTTAAGTTTTTAAAGGGCAGCATAAAAATAAATCGGTGAATTTAAGCATTGAGGCGCCTTGCCTGCAAGGCGCCTTAATTCTATTTATCTGGAAAGAGAAAATGGCTTTACCCACCACGCATATGCTCCGATTATCCCGATACCAATAAAAAAAACCAGCAACACCCCAATAGAATAGGCAAAAATTAATTCAAGGCTCATTCCAAACGGTCTGAGCAGGGCAAGAAGGGCCGCCTCTCTTGTACCTATTCCTGAAATTGAAATCGGTAAAAGGGTAAAAATGTTTGTCATGGCCATAACCAGTATAATCTCCAAATAAGAGAGCGGCATGCCAAGGCCTTTTGCAATCAGAAAACACTGGAAAAAAAAGAGCGCATAACTTATACAGGTCAAAATTCCTGCCTGCCACAACCGCCGGCTTATCAGCTTCCTAAAACCTTTGGCAAATTGCTCCACCCCGTCTTGAGTGCCCTCCGGTATTTTGGGCGCTAATATCTTTCTGTAAAACAAAGAAATTAATCGTTCTGTTTTATCTGAAAATAAAAATAACAGAGGCATTCCTCCAGCGCAAAGAATGCCGGCCCAACCAAAAATATACGCATTTTGCCATGGGGCTATGGTGATCAACCCAGACATGGCAAGAATAAAAAGCAAAAAAAAATCGAACAGGCGATCAAACAAAACACTGGAAAAACCACGGGCTGTATTTGTTATTCCAGCCTGCTTAAGATATATTGCCTTTACAAATTCACCAAGGCGCCCAGGGGTAATCTCTCCCAAAAAAATGGCGCTTGAATAAAATAAAAAGGAATCCCGATTTTTTATACTGTGGCCCTGCATGGCAAGAAGCAATTGCCAGCGTGTTGATTTAAACCATACCAGGGGAATATTTAGTATTAATGCGGTTATAATAAAGAAAAGATTTGCTTTGTCTATGGTGCTTCTCATTTGAGGCCAATCAATCCTGGACAAAATATAAACAAGAATAATCAAGCCTGAAAACCGCCATATCCTGTATTTTAACATCGCGCAACAAGGAGTTGATTTGCCATCATAAAATTTAAGTTCAGGTCGCTAAAAAGCCTTTCAATGCTAAACTCAAAGGGCATGCCGACAGGCGATAACATAAACTTCCGGGCAACAAGTATCGTGTACCCGGTTTCCAGCGCTAAATCACGCAACTGATCCAGATTCATAACCTCATTGTGCTGATCATCTTTCAGATGTCCCACCATTGTTGCTATATGTTCCCAAAACGGATCAGGAGATGTTAACACCAAAATGCCTTTTCGCTTTAAGACCCTTTTGGCTTCCCTTATAGCTTTGCCAGGGTCAGAAACATGCTCAATAACTGCTGTTGCAATTACCACATCAAAAAAATTATCCGGAAAATCAAGTGACTGTATGTCCCCTTGGATAAGTTCCAAATCAGGAAACTTTGTTTTTCCAAAATTAACCAGCTCTTGATTATATTCAATACCAAGGCAATGAGCTTGAGGATATTTCCGATGGATGATATCCAGCATTCTGCCGTCAGCTGCCCCAAGATCAATAATATTTAGTATCGGTTTTTCCGCAAAATCATTTATTGCTGATAATACCTCGTGTGTCCGCCGCCACAAACGATACTTTAGCGACTTTTTAGTGTCTCTTCCTCTGGCATATTCCATATCCATCAAACCTTTACGATCTAATTTGCTCATAACTTAATTGCCTTTGCTTTAACAATCCCTAATGGACAATTTAAGAATTTTTTCGCTGTTGTCTGTTCATTTGGCAGTCACCTTTTATGAAAACCACAATGTATTTAATGCAAAGCTATTATTTTTTACCTTTTACCCAACTTA
>JASFBJ010000487.1 GCA_030149585.1 Desulfobacterales bacterium
ATAAAATTTGACGCTTCTTCTATTATATAAGGTAGAGGGAAACTTTTTTTAAAAGAGAGAATTTTTATGCTTATAAATTTTATCAGAAATCTGACGCGTAAACAAAAAATAACAGAAATCAGCCTGGAGCAGCTTTCTACCCTTTGGGTGGAAACAGAGCAAAAAAATATTGAGTCGGCCAAAAGTGTTCCGGCAAACATATGGGCTAGTTCCCATCTTAATAATTTTTATGAAAATTATATATGTCCACACACCAATGTTTTGGGGAACACTCTTGAGCCTATTCAAAAAATTATGAATTTTCTGGATGAATCAGGGGATTGTCCTTCGGTTGCAGAGGATGACCCCACCGAAACCACAGATTTAAAATTTTTAAAGATCACTTTAGCGGAACATACCATAAATGTTGCCAAAGAAGTAATAGAGATCATGAAAAACGGAACCAGGGATTATGAATTTCTCCTCGGAGAAATGCTTATCATCGCTCTGGCGCACAATATAGGTAAAAAACCAGCACCAGGACAAAACATACCTGTTGACCTGCCTACGAAAAGTGCAATGCTCGCCGAGCAGTTTTTGCAGAATTTACCATTTAAAAAAACAGCGGTGAAGGCAATTAAAACTTACAAAAATTCGCCAAAGCTTAATCAGGCCAAAATATTAAGTGCGGCCGATCATGCCGCCCGAAAAATGGAGGAAACGATCCTTGAAAATTGAGCTGATATTATTCACAGGTTTGCTGATTTTTTTATCCTCCTGCGGTTTTACGCCGCCGGAAAAAAAAATAATTTCTGTCAAAAACTATCTTTCCCTTAACACCGGCAGAGCTCCAGCCCGGATAAAAGGAACAATTATTAAGCAGAACCATGAACCGGCGGACACTGCCCCTGCCATGATGTTTATTATTACCGGTTTGTCTGCAGAATCACCACCCCCCGCAAAAACTGATAAAGCATGCCGGTTAGTATTCTCACCGGAAATTCTCAAAAGAAAAATTAAGGCTGCTTTACCAGAAAAAACAAAACCCAAATTTATTATTAATCTAAATTCTGGTTCGGTAAAAAAGCAAAATTCTGAACTGACCATCTATTTTAATTTTGATTCATCCATAATTTCAAAAAAAGAAATAATAAAGCTCAATAAATTTATAAAAAACAATCTATCTGTTCGGCATCAGGTTCAGATTAAGGGCTATGCCAGTCAATCAGGATCAGCTACTTACAATCAGGCGCTTTCTTTAAAACGCGCTCTGTCAGTTAAAAAATACCTGGTCGGTCAAAATATTCGAAACACGACCGCCATCGGCCTGGGAGAAATTAAAGTGCCTCAAACAAAATTAAGCCGCAAAGCGGTTATTTCGATCAGTAAAAAGGAGGGACTTTTATGAGATAATGCATATTGGAGCCTCAAAAAAAATGTTTTTTGAGATAACATTCATCTTGTTAAATAGAGGAGAAAAAATGTTTCAATATATAAAGAAGATAAAGACTAAATTAAAAACCAAACTGACAAAAATCAAGACCACCCATATATCCCTCAAGCTTAGTCTGGGTATCTTCGCTGCAGGGGCAATGCTTTTAGCCGCCGGAACAGCTTCGGCATTTATTGCGACACCGACTGCGGGTACTTTCGCGTATGATATTTATGATGTTGCTGTGAATCAGATTCTTAACGGACCCATAGGTTTTACAGGGGGTGCTGCAGCAATGGTTCTGGGCGGGATGATGGCCATCCAGCAAAAAATAGCCCTGGCGCTCCCCTGTCTTTTGGGCGGTGCCATGTTAATGACTGCTGATACTATGACCTCCACTCTTGG
>JASFBJ010000488.1 GCA_030149585.1 Desulfobacterales bacterium
CTCGACAAGTGGCGTTGTGTGCGCTTCCGTATATTTCTTAAACATAGCCGAGTAATCTTTTTTGTGCTTTGAGAACGCTATGTCCTTGTCTGCGCCTATTGCTTTTTCCCCTGCCATTTGGAACCTTATATCAGGGTTAGTAGGATCGAATGCGCCGGTATTGAATATTGATTTTATTTGCGTTGGCTCAAAGGCCGCATAGATGTCAGCCCCTTGTTCCGTTGTATACCATCCATCATAACCAGCATTTTTTAAATTTTTAATAAAATCGAACCCATTTGTTTTGAGAATTTCCCACAAAAAAGCTCTGTCGTCGAGTTCGTATCCATCATAAGGTAAGTCTATATTATAGTCCGTTTTGAAAAAATCTATCCAATCACTAATAAGATAATTACTATGAACATCAATATCGTTAAATTCTATTGGATTTTGAATAGACAAATAAACTTTTTCTATGTGATCACCATATTGTGATGAATATTTCCAATCACTTGAAAAAAAGAAAGCTTTATTGTTTCCCTCACCGGTAGTTGATTCTTCAAAAATAGTTATCTCATTGTCTATATTTGTCCCGTGATAACATATTATAGGCTCCCCTTTTTGGTCTACCACACTACTATCCCCAAACCATCGAACAAAGTTGGGATTATCCGTGATTTTTTTAACGGCCTGGCCCAAAGAAAACTTTATATTTTGCGCAAACTCATTCACGCCTGATACTTCTTTTTCCACTGGCATTGCTTTATATCGAACAGGAAAATTTTCGGCTAAACCATATAATATATCAAAACGTTCCCCTTCCTCTTCTGTCAAAGAATCAACATCTTTTCCCCATATGTTAAATAACTCTTTATTGAGATAAACGTTTTGGATTTCGTTGCTTTTTATTTTTGTTCTAAATTCATCATAGCCAAAATCCTTACCAGCGTCAGCATCATATGGCGTATAAAAACCTTCCCTTTTTTTAGCTGTAAATTGGACAAGAATTTCTCTGCCAAAAAAATTACCGGAAGAATGTATAGTCGATGTGTTGGTTGTTTCATCTATTGGTATGTTTAAAAGTTCATCTAACCCTTCAAGAGTAGCTGAATGGTAAACATGGCCAGAATAAGAAGCTTGTGTAAGCCCCTTTCCAAAACCTTGTTGCATTTTTTGTGTTTCTATAAAATGTATTGGATACTTTTCTCGAAGATTAATTTTATCAACAGATTGTTCAACGGCAACTTGGCCTTTTTCAACATACCGCCGAGCATCTTCGAGCACCTGGTAGACTTCTGCATCAGACAGCCTTAATGAAGGCATAAGCCGCCTTGCAAATTTCCTGATAGCATTGACCACCTTTTGCACCCAAGAAGACTCAGGATTGCTTATAGCTTCTCTGGCAAGCCATTCTTCGGCAGCAAGCAATTTTCCGGATGTTGTCTTTATATCAAGATTGTAATCCTCCGCAACGGCCAAAACTTCCTTTTTCTTTGCGATATAAACGTCACGCATGATTTTCTTAAACTCAGGCCCAAGACTTTCCCGGAGACCATGATGTCCGAATGATTCATGAATTAGTGTTTTTATGGTTGCTTCAACCGAAGACATGTTGTCGGAGACTATATGAACCTGGCCCCTATGATACACGCCGTCAACGATGTCGCCTTTTTTGATGTAGCTCTGGACTCTTTCAGGTAGTTCGGTTTGATGCTGAACTACTTTGACTTCTGGAGCGTTCTTCCAATTAGCAATTATTTTGTTAACTTTGAATTGCAGGTCAGCGGCTTTAAATGTTCCTATTGATGTGGCTGTTTTTCGCTTTTGAAATAAAG
>JASFBJ010000232.1 GCA_030149585.1 Desulfobacterales bacterium
AACCTCGCCACTCAGTGTCATCTACCGTAGTTTTAAAGTCAGGTGTTATAATTTTTGCAGCGTCATCCTCATCAAAAGAATCAAGGCTGGTTTTTTCGGCTGGTTTTCCTATAAGGCGAATTGCATTGCGCGGGCATTTATCAGCAGCTTTAATAATATCATCCATATTTTCCGGATCATATACATCATAGTTGAAAGTGGAAAGATTATCTTCAATGGTAAAAAAAGAGCAATTACGAGTGCAGGCTTTGCAGGTTATACAACCCACTTTACATACTTTTGTCACATTTTTACCCGCATCCTTATTAGAGCAGGTAACAGCATATATCCGGTCATTTTTAAAGGGCGTCATTGTAATAATGTTTCTGGGGCAAACCTTGGCACATGCTCCGCAGCCCACACATTTTTCATAATCAACTGTCGCGAGACCATCTAAAATATTTATCGCATCATAATCACATGCGCTGGAGCAATCGCCAAATCCCAGGCAACCATAAATACATCCCTGGACATTTGCAACAAAGTTTGCAGCCCGGCACTCTTTTTCACCCTCATACTCACTGCGCCCAAGACGATCCGCGTAATATGCCCTGCAGTGGACAACAGGTCGAAAAGGTAATTTCTCACCAACTTCAACACCCATAATATCTGCAATTGCTTTCGCACAGCTATCACCGCCTACTGTGCATAAACTTACCTTGGCCCCATTACCCGCCACGGCCTCAGCATATTCATTGCAGCCGACATAACCGCATCCCCCACAGTTAGCTCCAGGGAGAGCAATATTTATGGCGTTAACTTTGGGATCAACTTCAACATAAAACGCTTTATTTGCCCAGCCAAGAACATAGGTAAATATAAGAGCCATGGTCACAAGGGTTCCTGCGGCAAGGCTGATTGTTATTAATTGCATAATTCCCTCATTCAGGTTAGATATTCTATTTTTTCAGCTTCTTTAAGATATTTGGGTATCTGTGATTCTGAATCCAAAATATGGAGCTTGGAACTCAATGCCGCATCTTTGGATTTCATGGCCTTTTTTAAACCAGAATCAACACCGGTAAAACCCATGAATGCCATAGCAAGAATCCCCGCAACAATAAAAGAAATGGCCGCGCCTTCAAGTGATTTTGGAATATCACAAAATTCAAGTTCTTCCCTTATGCCGGACATGATTACGATTGCGATGGTAAATCCTATTCCTCCGAAAAAGGCAAGTGTTAAGGCTTTTCCCAGACCCCAGGCATCGGCCGGATTTTCCACGCCTGCTACATTGCTCATTATAACCAAACATGCAAATAAGATAGCACAATTAGTTGTGATAAGAGGCAGAAAAACGCCAAATGATTTATAGAGTACAGGGAAAAATTTCTTTACATACATCTCTACAAACTGGACAGAAGATGAGATCGCAAAGATATAAACAATATAACTCAGTATGGTCAGGTCTATGTGGGCAGCCTCGGCCTTGGATATAAAGAAACCTGCAATAAATGAGGAAATCGGAGCTCCTGGAATAAGAATAAATGTGGTGATTGTCCAGCTTAAAAACGCAGCGATGGTAATTACAAAAGTGACTGCGAAACCCATTCCAACAGCCATGTCAATTCTTCGTGATACGCCTATAAATGGGCAGATTCCTACAAAATAGTAGAGCACAAAGTTGTTGATAAGAGCAGCGCCGATTGCAATAAGAAATATATCCAGAAAATAGTCCATTATTATTTATCCTTTGTTCTTATTTTTCGCCATTTTTGATTCTATCAGGTTAAATGTGCCAAGTAAAAGTCCCAGTGTAAAAAAAGCACCAGGTGGAAGAACCATGATCACCCAGTCAGGCCAGGTAAGGGGCATAACACGCAGGCCGAAAAACATGCCGGTTCCCAAAATTTCGCGAACACCTGCAATACTTGCCAGTGCCAGCCCAAAGCCAATGGATTGCCCTATGGCATCTGCCCCGGCTGTTATAACGGATTGTTTGGAAGCGCAAACTTCGCATCTGGCGATGATAATACAGTTTACAATAATAAGGGGTATGTATGGGCCCAAAGCCTTGCTCATGGAATACATATAGGCAGCAAGAAAGCGATCCACAATGGTTACAAAGGTTGCTATGGTTAGCGTAAAAATCACAATGCGCAAATGGGGTTTCAACAAATTTCGTATCAGGCTGATGACGATATTTGCACCAAAAAGCACAAAGGCTACAGCGCCCGCCATAGTCATGGCTGCTTTCATGTTATTTGTCACAGCAAGGGTTGGACAGAGCCCTAAAAGCTGGCGGTAAACAGGATTTTCAGGAATAATACCCTGAATGAATCTTTCAAAAGAAGTGGGGTCTTGTGCCATATTATTTTCCCTGGGTTATATATTATATGGGTTTTATTTGGTTCTTTTTTAACGAGGAGCGAAGGTCTTTTACAGCAGTATTAACGATTGAGCACACACTTCTTGATGAAATGGTAGCTCCTGTTATGGCGTCAATTTCATTGGGAGAAGTTGCGCCTGTTTTACTTGCAATAATTGCCGTATTTGTATTTTTTGAAATAAACTGCTTTCTGAAATCCAAATTTGCTATTTTATTTCCAAGGCCGGGAGTTTCCTTTTGTTCTATTATAAAAAGGCCTGAAATTTTATTTAAGGAAGGATTAAGACCAATTAAGAGCTCAATCTTGTCAGCATATCCTCGTCCTGATGATTTTATTACCCAGCCTGAAACCTTTCCCTTTTCAATTGCCTGGAAAACCTTATAGGATATAATACGGTTATTTTTTTTTATTTGTATTATCCTTGGATTTATCTTAAGACTCAGGCCTTCTTTGGCCAGACGTTTAACTCCCTCTTTGCCCAATATCAACTCAGGTACTTTCGCAAGGGTTTCATTTATCTTATTTGCCTCAATTTTTGGTGATAGAACGAGCTGAACTCCGGCAAGTGCGGATCCAAAGCAAAGTGAAAGAAACACTACCAGCCAGGCCTGGATAATATAGTTGTTTTTAAATTTCTCCATTTTAAATCTACCTTTGTTTTTTTCGTTCACCAAGGGTTTTATGCGGTACCCATCTGTTAATAAGAGGAGTTACAGCGTTCATTAAAAGAACGGCAAACATGACGCCCTCGGGATATCCGCTGAAAAGACGTAAGAGCATGACAAAGGCACCTATCCCGGCTCCGAAAATAAATTTTCCCCTGGGGGTAAGGGGGCTTGTCACAGGATCGGTTGCAATAAAAAATGCACCAAAAAGAAGTGCTCCGCTAAAAAGATGATGGAACAGAGTCCAACCTTCCTGAGGACTTAAAAAATCAGAAAGACCCCCAATAATTATCACAGTGATGATAACACCTGTCGGTATTTCCCAAGACGCTGTTTTGCGAATGCAAAGGTAGATACCGCCCAGAAGACAGGCAAGGGCGCTTACTTCTCCGGGAGATCCATTTGTAAACCCAAGGAAAAGATCCAAAATGGCTGTGGACGTGCCTGATTGTTTGAATGCATTTAATGGAGTTGCCATTGAAACCGCATCAACCGTGCCTTTAACATCAATATACCCGGAAGCCGCCATTACCCCTGCAAAGGAAATCATCACAAAGGCCCTGCCAACCATGGCTGGATTAAAAAGATTCATTCCAAGACCGCCGAAAATAACCTTGCCGATTCCTATGGCTACAAATGAGCCGATTACTCCCACATACCACGGCGCAGGTCCGGGCAACGAGAGTCCCAGTATCAGGCCTGTGATTGCTGCTGAATAGTCGAAAAGAGAAAAAGGTTTTTTTCTCATTTTCATGAAGATGGCTTCCGCAATAAGACAGCTTATAAGACAAACAAGAATCTGCTTTATTGCGTATAGTCTGAAATAATAAATTGCCATGCCTGTCACAGGAATCAGGGCAATCAGAACATCCATCATGACTTTTTGTGTTGTAAGGGAATAATCTGAAAAATGGGGTGAGAATGCAACCTGAATATGTGGAGTTATTGATGTTTCAGCCTGCCCGGGTTTTTTTTCCTGTTTTTTTTCTGCCATCTATATATTATCCTATTTTTTCTTTTGTGCCAAAACCATGGCTTTACCCATGCGGATGAGCTGTACAAGGGGTATATTTGCCGGACAGATATATCCACAGCAGCCGGATTCTATGCATCCCAGTATATTATACCTTTCCGCAAGCTCAATATTTTTGTGTTTTGCCGCTTGAGCCAGCTTTGCGGGTACAAGGAACATTGGACATACATCCACACATCTTCCGCATCGTATGCACTCGGTTTCCTTTTCCTTTTGTATATCCTCATGAGTGAGAACCGTAATTCCGCTTACACCTTTGGTTGTCGGCATAAGAAAGTCAGTGAAGGCAAAGCCCATCATGGGGCCGCCTGACATTACACGAGCGGCATCATCCGTAAGTCCTCCGCAGTATGCAATCAATTCACCATAGGATGTGCCAAATGGCGCAAGCACGTTTTTGGGGGATTTAATACCACCTCCTGTCACGCTCACAACACGATGTGTCAGAGGTTTTCCTCTTAAAATCGCTCTTGCTGCAGCCGCAATGGTTCCTACATTGCTTACGGCAGTACTTACATCAGCAGGAAGGCCCCCAAGAGGCATGACCCTTTTGAGAACAGCCATAATCAAATGCCGTTCGCTTCCCTGGGGATATTTAGTTTTAAGCACTGCAACCCTTATATTTGTTCCTTTTGCTTTTTTTTTAATCATATCAATGGCTAAAGGTTTATTATCTTCAATACAGATAATGATGTCTTTTGCCCCTGTTGCAATACCACCTAAAATCGCACCTGCTATAATGGGATCAGGTGCTTCAAGCATTAAACGGTAGTCAGTTGTAAGGTATGGCTCACATTCGCAGCCGTTTATTAAAAGTGTCTTAACCGGTTTTTTCCCATTAGGAGCAATTTTCATATAAGTAGGAAAGGCCGCTCCCCCCAGCCCCACAATACCGGCCTCCTTGATTATTTCCTTGATGCCTTCCGGCGTAAATTTTCGATTAAATTCCTTTGGCCATTCTCCTCCAAATATATCATCCCATAAATCTTTCCCATCAAGCTGCTCCCCTTCAGCTTTAATAGGAATGGCCGGAACATGACGCGCATTGGGAAGAGTCGTTACTGTCTGTTTCATAACCTTTCCGGTTATGGGAGAATGGATGGGAGCAGAGATCATTGCCTTGCTGGAAGCCACCTTTTTTCCGTAGCGCACATGTTGTTTGAACTTGACAATAGCTTCACACGGGGCTCCTATATTTTGTAAAAGCGGTAAAAGAACCTTTTCAGGAGCAGGAAGTACTTCAATCGGAGAATCAGCAGAAAAATGTTTCTGTTCTTTTGGATGAATTCCCCTGGGAAATGTCCCCCTGCCTTTAACTCCTTTTAATTTTAAACCCATATCAAAATTTTCCGAATAGTATTAATAAATTTGCTCATTATGTTTTAGTACCTAAACGCCTGACGCTCTATTTTCTTATACCCATCCATTTTATTCTATATTTATGTGAAAATATTAGAAAAAGAGTTGGTAATTATCCTAATATAGACGGAACTTGCAAAGGAAACCATAAATTAAACATTAATTATTACAAAAATCAATAAAAAATAATGATCTGTTTTGAAAATCATTATTCTTTCATGATTTTTATAACTTTTTCTTCTAAGCAAGAACGTAGAAAGATATTCATCTGTTTTTGATCACCAGTTTCGTAAAAAGTGAGCATCAATTGATTAAA
>JASFBJ010000233.1 GCA_030149585.1 Desulfobacterales bacterium
CCCTTTTACAGTGTTTCAGAAGCACATGACCGACAGGGGGCACAGATCTCGGTCTTGCCATCACCGAGCGTGCCGTAAAACTGCATGAATGAAGAAAACATTAAAAATGGAACTAAAGCCAGAGTTTATTTGTATTACAGACATCGTTAAATAGTCAAGTGGTCGAGTGGGAAAAAATTACAAACAATTCAGTATATTAGGGTTCGAATCAACGTCGACTGTCCAATTTTCGGGCAAAGTCTGCTTGCTTGAATAATAACAACCACTCGACTATGTCTGTATTAGAAGCTGTATTTAATTTCAAGAAAGAGGCGATCATTGTCTCCGATATTATCAAACCTTGCAAGATCACCGGATTGGTAGAGTACCACCCCGCCGGTAATTTGAACAGAGTCGGTTATATCGTATTCGGCTGAAAAACGCTGTAAGGCGCCGTCCTGGCCGGTTGTGTCATATGTGGAGGCTAATAGCGTTAAGGTGAGGGTTTCATTTAGAAAATTTCTGGTCAATCTAAACACCCACTGAAATTCATCCTCCTGGGCATTATCCGGGGCAAGTTTTAAAGATTCTTTGAAAGCGTTTATATGCCTGTTTACAGCCTCGATGTTCACTGTGGTATCTTTAAAGCCGGCGTATTCAATACCGGCTAACACATCTGTTCGAGAATAGTCTTTGCCGGGTGAATTGAAGAACTCGAATCCATCTATATATGCGGCTTCTGTTTTTAAAAGCCAGTTGCCTATTGCTGCGTTAATGGCGGCGCCAAACATTTTCAAACGTGCGTGTTGCCACTCGATTTGCGGGGGTGGCCCGGTGGATACAAATTGTGTATTAGGAGCGTCATTATAAAAGTCGGCCCAGTAAAATGATATGTCCCATCCACTGAAAATTCCGTTAATCGCAGCCGCATATTCGGTATTTTTACAACAGGAGTCTGGTTTATCTTCATGGGGCGGTGGCCTGGAACCAGGATAAAAGTCGCTACCGTATTCCGGGCTCTTGTTAAAACGGATTTCATGAATTGCAATGCTGGTGAGGCTCCAGTCACCAATATAATAATCGAACCTGGACATTGCAACCGGAAGCCGCAGGTCTTCAATATCGGTTAAGCCCGGCTCGCGCATGTCCAAAGGGTTGAGTACATCCGTAACTCGTATACTATCAGATTTCCCCCACACAACAATCTGACGGCCAAGCTTAATATCAAGACTTTTTGTAAGACTTCCCTGGACATATGTTTCACCAAGCTCAAGCTCTTTTTCATAGTTGTCGAGCATGTCATCGGTAAATTCATCCCTGCCCTTGATCGCATAAACAAAATCGTATGCTCCCTTGCCGCTTATACGCGCCTGCCATGAGCTGGAAAACCTGGCGTTCAATTCAAGGTCAAGCTTTGTGCGCAGGCGTGACAGGCCCCGCCAGTCGGTTTCATTTCCTTCAGGTTTATCATGGGCAAAGTTGCAGGAAGCGCCTAACTCAACATCGCCGTTTAAACTGAAAATAGATGGTTTAATTTCATCTTTTTGCAGTTTTGGTGGCAGTTCAGGTTTGGCCTCTTTGGTGTCATCATCAAATCCTTCTAAAAAATCATCGCTGGTTTTACTTTTTTCAATATCCTGCTGATCATCTTCAAAGCCTTCAAGCACGTCTTGCATGGTATCGGCAGAGGCTTCAGGTTTTTTATCGTCAAAGCCGTTAATAATTTCATCAAGTTTTTCATCCTCGACAGCAAAAGTCGGCCATGGCAATAATAATGTAAAAGCCATGATAAGAACAAAAATCACGGCAGTGGCGCGATTATTCGGCATAAATTTTCCGGTTTCAAGTTTCAAGTTTTAATCCCTACAACCCCTTTTCCAACCGCCGGATAGTGAACAGACTTTCATCCAAGTCCTGGTTAAATTTAATATTGTCCCATTTGAAGATACTCCGGTGGATGGTCTGCTTGCCCTTGTTGGTTTTCATGTGGATTTCCGTTCCAACCCAGATATCATCGATCTGTTCCAGTTTTTTTATATCAAGATATTTAAGCTTTTTGCCCTCTTTCACCCAGAGAACAGCACGCACTACCATGAAAATATCCTGCCGGATAAAGAGGACCGACTTGGTATAGCCGTAGCGGTCTTCAACAATCTTGCTCGCTGGAATGGCCTCGATGAGCCAGACCTTGTGGCCGCGGACTTCGTCTTCTTTGAGGAGTTTGTACTTCCATTCGTCAAGAACCCTTTTGGTCATGTCGGCATAAGAAAAATCCGATCCCATGAAGGCCGATGATTTATCTGAAGATGCTATCCGCTTGGTCTTATGAAGCTCCGGCAGATAAAGCCACTGGTCATCGTCTTTCTCGCCGCTAAAATAGTCATAGGTGAGAAATCCGGTGTCCTTCACATCAGCGGGCTCCACGAAAAACATGAGCTTTAAAGTGTCTTTGCCCCTGTCCTTGGACAAAGTCTTGATCTTGCGGACACGCTTGTAGTCATTCTTGTCGATAAGGATCATCTCCATGTTTGCGGTCATGTTATCGCCGTCTTCCCGGGCATCGACTTTTTCCATGATCTCACTGGCAGTAAACGCATTAGCCAGCGCCGGGGCAACGCTCAGGGCAGTGGAAACAATCGGCAGGCAAAGGGCCATGGTAAAAAAAATGTTGTGAGTGAATCTATGTTTCATCATATCAAACCTCCTTATTATTACGGTCATGCGGCTTGATGACTATAGCCATCAAAGCTGGGGCCAGCAGGAAATCGGCTAACAGGGCCAGAAGAATGGTAATTCCTGTAAGCATTCCAAAATAGAATACGTTATTCATGGATGCAAACATGAGAACAAAAAACCCGATCGACAAAACAACACTTGTTACCAGCATGGCCCTGCCGGCGGTGTGAAGGGTCTGGCGGACCGCTTCGGTAACATCGTCGGTCTCGTGATAATAACGCCTGAAATTATGCATGAAGTGAATTGTATCATCCACGACCATGCCGATGGCAATGGAGCCGATAAGCATGGTAAACATATCCAGGGGAAATCCAAACAGGCCCATGATGCCCATTGTTATAATGATAGGGGCCAGATTGGGGAGCATACTGAGCAGGCCGATTTTGAGACTTCCGATGAGAAGTATCATCATGATGGTGATGACCCCCGCTGCAATAAGGTAGCTTTTGCCCATGGAATGAATGGCCGCATTGAGGGTACGACAAAACAAGGTCATCAGCCCGGTGATGGTGATATCGGCATCCTGGCCGAATGCGGCTCGGAACCTGGCATCAATATCCTCCATGAAGGGGGCATACTCGAGGGCATCCAGCCAGGGGACCTTGATGGTGAACCTGGCCAGCTGGAACCGGGAGTCTATTACGTCCTCCAGATCGTCTGAACCCGAATTTTCAAAGAGGAGAAACTCCTGGGGAATCAGCTTTGGATTATCAGGGATGGAATAAAATTCAGGCCTGTTTTCATTTAAGGCCTGATGAATCTCCTTGAGAATGTCGGCAACTGAAGAGGCTATGCCGACAAACAGATCCCCTTGTTCAATTCCTTCTATCTCTCTTGCCAAACAGTCAAGTTTTTTGAGGATCACCGGATCGTACAGGCCGTTTTCCCTGCCTGTATCCAGAATGACCTCGAGAGTAACCGAGCCCTTGAGTTCATCGTTGATCTTTTGTGTGGATATCCGGACAGGTGATGTTTCAGGCTGCCATTTTAAAACATCATGGGAAAAATGGAGTCGAGAGACAGCTACGAGGGAGAAGATGATCAGTACAGCGCTTACGATCACAATAGCCCTTGGATGACCGGTGGAAAAATCCGTTACCCGGTCAAGAAACTTGTCGAATAAGGGTCTGTCAACCTGCAGCCGACTTTTTGCCTTGATCGGGATGATAGCAAGAAAAGCAGGTATAAGAGTAATGGTATAGATAAAAGCCAGCATAACGCCAACTCCTGCAAAAACCCCTAATTCTGCGACAGAAACGATTTCGGCAGTGGAAAACGAGGCAAGACCTGCGGCCGTTGTCAGGCAGGTCATGACGATGGCAAGACCGGAATGCCCCATAGCACGAACTATGGAATCTTCTTTTTTGCCGCTCTTGTCGAGGTAGCGATAGAATAGAGCTAAAATATGAACGGAATACCCCACACCAACGGCCAGGATGAACGATGGAAGCACCATGGTTAACGTCGTGACGGGGGTAGCCGTCAGAGCCATAAACCCAAGGGTGGCAATGCAAGCAGAACAATCAAAAGCGGCAGGGCAACCCCTGACAACCGGCGGAACATCAGGAACAGGCATAAGCCGATGGCAAGGACGGCCAGTATGATGAAAAGCATCATGTCCTTTTTCATCGAGACCTTTACCATAGTTGTTACGACCGGCGACCCTGCGAGGTAAAGACGGAAATCGTCTGCCTGGTAGCGATTTACAATCTTATTGACGGACATCACAACGGCGGTGTTTTCTTTCTCAGTCAAGAAAACAGGCCCGCTTTTTGGATTGTCCTTAGAAGGCTTTTCAGCGTCGTCAAAACCTGTCGTGAAGTCCAGGTCATTGTCTTCGCCGGAAAAACTGTTGGTTTGTATGAGTATAGTAGTAAATCCACCATCCTCGGAGATGAGACGATTGATGTAAAGAGGATTTGACATCACCCGTTTTTTCAGTACCATCAGAACATCTTTATCCTGAGGCCATTTTTCCAGCAGGTCCTCTACAATTAACCGGTCCCTATCCCCCCGGGTGTTTCGGGCATTAACAAGGCTGGTGATTTTATTAACATGGGGAACTTTTGCTTCAATCTCTTCGTGCAGGGCCTTAAGCCTTTTGAGAAACTTAAGGTTAAATACATTGGGAGGCTGGATAGCGATAATGATCAATTCATCGCGGCCGAACTGCTCCCGAAAGTCATTATATGCGAGTAATATGGGGTCATCAATGCGGAGGAAGCTCTCATTGGAAGTGTCTGTAGTAAGCCGGGGCATCTGTGAGGCAATGCCTCCTGCAATAGCGAGCATGAGTAAAAAAAACTACCCACCGCCACCTGCAGACCAGATGAGCAAAAGTTTCAAACCCCCGCTCAATTTTCTGTCTGGATCCTGACATAACTGCTCCTTGCCTTTTTTTCCTGCTAAAGATTATTTTATACTCTTTTTTCCGAACTGTTATTAACACTAATTTATTTTATGATATCAATAATCTTTTAACATTGACTTAAGTCAAGAGATTATAGAAAGCTCACAGGGAATTCACGGTTTCAAGTTTCGAGCTGATTCGCTCCGCACTTCTTGCTCCCTGCTCTTACTCCTCATTCATGCCTCCTGTCTCCTTAGCTCTTTGGTCTGTTTACAATCACCATAAGAGCAGGTGCAATAAAATAGTCAGCGAGCAGCGCCAGAATAATTGCCAGGCCGGTCAGAAAACCGAAATGAATAAGATTATTCATAGTAGCAAACATGAAAATAAAAAACCCGATGGACAGCACACAGGATGTCACCAGCATTGCCCTGCCGGTTGTATGCAAGGTTTCCATGACAGCTAATTTTGCATCTTTGCTTTCTTCAAAATACCTTCTGAAATTATGCATAAAATGGATTGTATCATCCACTGCAAGGCCGATGGCGATATTGCCAACCAGCATGGTGAAAAGGTTCATGGGTATGTTTACCCATCCCATAATACCGAGGGTAATAATAGGCGCAAGATTGGGCGCCATGCTGAGAAGGCCGATTTTAATATGCCCGATAAGGA
>JASFBJ010000234.1 GCA_030149585.1 Desulfobacterales bacterium
TTTTCCATCACTGAACTGGTAATTTATGAAGATTTGCAGATCTCACCAAGGGGCAAGGCCAGAGAAGATGTTGAATCCGGATTTTTTAATCTGGATGGTCAAATGCCCTGTCAGAGTGATGGCGGCTTAAAAAGTTTTGGTCATCCAATCGGGGCTTCGGGTATCCGCATGACATATGAGGTCTATAAACAGCTTCAGGGAAAATGCGGTGAACGCCAGATAAAAAATCCCAGCATAGGGCTTACCCAAAATCTCGGTGGTTTTCCGGCTAACTGTGTTATTGGAGTAACTATCTGGGGAAATGAACTATAAATCGCTAAAATTTATCTGTATGGGCGAACGGCCGTTCGCCCATGCTTATACCAAATAGTTTCTATCAAATATTAAGGTTTGGATTGACAGCACCATGCCTTATCCGCTATATACCATTTCGTAATTCCCTGGCCATATAAAATCGGCATATTTTAAAAAATCTAAAATAATTCAATATTTTTCATTTGAAACAAATATAGTCTGTTATTGGCTGGATATCTGCAAATAAATTATTTAAGGAGGAGAGTTGAATGAATCGTAAATTTTTTTTTATCTTATTTGGCCTGTTAGCTGGAATTGGATTGGTATCAATTAACGAAAATTTTGCCCAGGCAGCTAGTATAAAATTAACTTATAGCTGTTTTTTTCCCCCCACCCATATTCAGAGCAAACTCGCCGAGTCATGGTGCAAAGAAGTTGCCAAACGAACCAATGGCAAAGTCATTGTCGATTATTATCCAGGACAGACCTTAACTAAGGCTAAACAATGCTATGATGGTGTGGTGAATGGCCTTTCCGATATCGGATTTTCGGTCTTTGCTTATAATCGCGGCAGATTTCCGGTAATGGAGGCAGTGGATCTTCCTTTAGGTTATACCAGTGGTAAAATAGCTACTGTTGTGGCAAACAGGGTGTATGAAAAATTTCAGCCCAAAGAACTTCAGGATGTCAAAGCAATGTATCTTCATGCGCATGGTCCTGGATTGGTGCATACTGTTAAAAAACCGGTTTATTCAATGGCTGATATGAAAGGTTTAAAATTCAGAGCCCACGGAACTTCCGCTCAGGTGGTAAATGCTTTGGGCGGCACATCTGTTTCCAAACCAATGCCTGAAACATATCAGATGCTGCAAAAAGGTGTTGTGGACGGCAGTGTTTATCCTTTGGAATCCAACAAAGGCTGGAAGCTCGGCGAAGTATGCAGATATTGTACTGCTGCCTTTCCGGTTGCCTATACCACCACCTTTTTTGTTGTAATGAATAAGGATAAATGGAACTCTTTGCCGGCTGATATGCAAAAAATTATCAGCAAAATCAACGATGAATGGGCTGTTAAGCATGGTGAAGCCTGGGACTCCAGCGATATGCAGGGTATGCTTTATTTTTTGAATCAGGGCGGGCAAATAATCGGTCTGAACAGCAAAGAAGCCGCAAAATGGACTAAAGCCGTGGCTCCTATAATTTCCAGTTATGTTAAAAAAGCAAATAAAAAAGGGCTTAACGGCCAACAACTTATAGATTATATCACCGGCACCTTAAACAGTTTGCAATAGTTTTATTAATTTAAAAGGGGGAAGCCGAAGAATGTTTAAGCTTTCCCTTTTTTAACGAAAAAAAGGTTATAACCCCATGCAGTTTTTTGAAAAAGTGTTATCCTGGATTCTTGCCAAGCTGAATATGCTGGGGGCTGTTTGTCTGGTTGGCATGATGCTTTTGACCTGCGTGGATGTAGTTGGCCGTTTTTTTAGTCATCCTGTTTTCGGTTCCGTGGAACTGGTGGGATTTATGGCCACCATGACAGTAGCCTTTGCACTCCCCTACACCCATCAGGAAAAAGGTCATATCGGAGTCGAACTTCTGGTTCAAACTTTATCTCCAAAGACACAAAGATTGATTGATATTGCCACAGGTTTTTTAAGTCTGGGTCTTTTTATCCTGGTCACCTGGCGCATGATCGTTTACGGCCAAACCATGCAAAAAAGCGGCGAAGTTTCAATGAATCTGGAACTGCCGGAGTATATAATTATCTATATGGTCGCACTTTGTTTTTTTATATTCACACTCGCTCTTTTTCGAGATATTATCAAAAATATAACTTTGCTTAAGGATTAATAAAAGAAGAGATGGACCCAACTTTAATCGGCCTTATCGGTATTATAGTGATGCTGGCTCTTTTCATGACGCGCATGCCGGTGGCCTATGTTATGACACTGGTCGGCTTTATTGGTTTTTCCTTTATGATTTCCACCAAGGGCGGGCTTAACCTGCTTTCCAGAAATATCTACGAAGCCTTTTCATCCTATGGTTTGACCACGGTACCACTGTTTATTTTAATGGGGCAGTTTGCCTTTAACAGCGGTATTAGTCGCAATCTTTACGATACAGCCTATAAATTTTTCGGTCATACCAAAGGTGGGCTGGCCATGGCTACGGTTACAGCCTGCACTGCCTTTGGCGCTGTTTGCGGATCAAGTCCGGCTACGGCAGCTACCATGGCCACTGTCGGACTGCCGGAGATGCGGCGCTATAATTATAATGACGAACTGGCCAGCGGAGCTGTGGCCTCGGGTGGCGGCCTGGGAATGATCATGCCGCCCAGTGTGGTGCTGATAGTCTATGGCATTCTTACTGAACAGTCCATAGGCGCCCTGTTTGTGGCAGGTATTTTACCCGCAATTTTATTAACACTTCTTTTTATTCTTTGTATTCATGTGCGCTGCAGAATTTCACCGGAACAAGGGCCTCCTGGAGAAAGGTTTAGCTGGGATGAGAAACTAAAATCCCTGTCCGGAATGGGCGATACGATTTTAGTCTTTCTCCTTGTTATGGGTGGCCTTTTCTGGGGTATTTTTACTCCAACGGAAGCCGCGGCTGTTGGGGCTTTTGGTATTTTGGCAGTGGCTCTTTTGCGTCGCAGAATGACCTGGGCCGGTTTTGTTAAATCTCTTAACGAAACTTTGCGAACCTCCTGCATGGTGCTCTTTTTGATTGCAGGCGCAGTTGTTCTTGGCAAATTTTTAGCTGTCACCCGCATTCCCTTTAATATTTCCACCTGGATCAGTGGTCTGGCACTGCCTCCCTATATGGTGCTCGGGGTTATTATTATGGTCTACTTTGTCGGTGGATGCCTGATGGACGCGCTGGCCCTGGTGATGCTGACAATCCCTATCTTTTATCCGATCATTTTAAATCTTGGTTATGATCCCATCTGGTTTGGTATAATTATTGTTCTGGTTACCCAGATGGGCGTAATTACACCGCCAGTAGGAATTAATGTTTATGTGGTTTTCGGAGTTTCCCAGGGTGTTGTAGGTGGAATCCCATTAGAATCAATTTTTAAAGGTATTATTCCGTTTTTGATCGCAATTATTGTTGGAATTATTATTATGGTGATCTTTCCTCAAATTATTCTGGTACTGCCTCAACTCATGTATTAAACATTATTAGAATAAATCTCATTATAACGGATTATGGGGAGGCCTGCGAAACAGTATGGACGAAAGGCCGTTCGCCCGTACAATTAATGAAATCAAAATCAATTGGATCATTTGTTGCGGGATTCAAATCATCGGTCACAGTAAAAATCGGAAAGATAAATTCAAATGAAAGCCATGGTATTAAATAAACTCTGTCGTCTTGAAGAAAACAATAGCCCGCTGGAACTGATGGAGCTCCCAGATCCTTTCCCATCAAGTGAAGAAATTCTGGTGAAGGTTTCAGTTTGTGGGGTTTGCCATACCGAGTTGGATGAAATTGAGGGCCGCACCCCTCCACCGCATTTGCCGATTATTCTTGGCCATCAAATAGTTGGCCGGGTCGAGGCAACCGGCAGCAGAGCCAACACCTTCAAAATCGGAGATCGGGTCGGCATTGCCTGGATTTACTCTGTGTGCGGAATGTGCAAATTCTGCATGGTGGGCAATGAAAATCTGTGTCAACACTTTAAGGCTACTGGCAGAGATGTCAACGGCGGGTATGCCCAGTATATGACGGTTCCAGAAGGCTTTGCCTATAGCATTCCCCAGGTTTTTAACGATTCTGAGGCAGCTCCTCTATTATGCGCCGGCGCTATTGGTTACCGATCTCTAAGATTAACAGGTATCAAAGATGGACAGAATTTAGGGTTGACCGGATTTGGAGCTTCCGGCCACCTTGTTCTAAAGATGGTAAGACATCTGTACCCGAGAGCAAAAATCTTTGTCTTTGCCAGAAGTGCGAAAGAGAGAGCATTTTCTCTGGAACTTGGTGCGGTCTGGGCTGGGGATGTTGTGGAGAAATCGCCAGAAAAACTAAACTGCATCATAGACACCACTCCGGCATGGAAACCAGTAGTTGAAGCTTTGAAGAATATAGATTCTGGAGGAAGATTGGTTATCAACGCGATTCGCAAAGAAGAGATGGATAAAGACTATCTTCTGCGGTTAGCCTACCCCACCCATCTGTGGCTGGAAAAAGAGATCAAGAGTGTCGCCAATATCACTCGAAAAGACGTTAGCGAATTCCTGGCACTGGCAGCAAAAATGGGTATCAAGCCTGAAGTTCAGGAATTCCCATTAGAACAGGCAAACAAGGCATTATTTGAACTCAAGACGAAAAGAATTCGAGGGGCAAAAGTTTTGAGAATAGATTGAACCAATATTAGAAAACCCTGAAAAATTCAATAGACTTTTAACCGAAACCATTCAAACCGCTCGCCAAACATCTTGACTGTCACAGTCTTCCCGACCTGCCTGGCACCCCTGACAACAAGTGGCTTTTGATCTTAAGAACGCGCCCACTTTTCAAGCTTCAATAAAAACTCTCTTGGAAACATAACACCTCCGACTTGTAAGAATACAAAGCCATAATACATCTTCATAAAAATAAATCAGAGTTATTGCTGGTTTTAGAACGGCCTGACATTCCTCTGCATAATAATTTGAGTGAAAGTGATATAAGAGAATACGTCAAAAGACGAAAAATAAGTGGTTCAACACGAAGCGACACCGGAAGAAAATGCCGAGATTCATTTGTCAGCCTGAAAAAAACATGCCGTAAACTCGGTATATCTTTTTGGGATTACCTCTATGATCGAATAGCGAAAATTAATCTAATCCCTCCCTTAGCTGATGTTATGAGAAGTAAAATACCAACATCAATAGCATAGCTGCGCCTGCATTTTATCATTAATTTTTTTTATACTGCCACATATTTTTAGAGAAGTTATCTGTTTTTTAGTCCCGTTAGGGACATATCGAAAATAGCCTGGCAATTTATTGCCAGGTTAATAGATACAAAATGCATTTAGCCCCATAGGGACGACAGATTGTAGAATTCAGGCATCGGGCACACATGGGGCATCTTGAATAGTTCTGTCGTCCCTACAGGACTTTTGAATTCATTCTTCCATACCGGCAATAAATTGCCGGGCTATTTTCAAATGTCCCTAACGGGACAAAGGAAGCATCCCAGGATTCATAATTTCTAAATCATTTCTATTAAGATATGTATGTCAATAGGCCAATATACTATGATCGAATAGCTATAATTAATTGAATGCCTCTCTTAGCTGATGTTATGAGAACTAAAATATCAGCATCAATAGCATAGTTGCCCCTGCTTTTATTATTAATTTTTTTTACTACCACATATTTTTTGAGAAGTTACTAACTTATCGACTAACTCCCAGGTTTCCTTAGGAATAACCTTTTTTTTCGGATTC
>JASFBJ010000489.1 GCA_030149585.1 Desulfobacterales bacterium
TCAATACTTTATCAATTCCAGCGACATCAGGTTTTGCTCTTTGACTCTCTCCAATAATAGTTACAGGACCTTGTGAAGAAAAATACTCTATTGTATCATTTCCAGGATCATTAGCGGCAATCGCTCCCACTGCAATTACGCCTGGCACTGCGGCATGTCCGAAAATAGAATCTACTGGGGTTAAATTATTTGAATAAATATCTGTGCCATTGCTTGGGTAAATAAATAATTCTAATGTTTTTACTGCTGCCCATCCATTGTAATTATTAACCCATATCCTGGCATTAATATCAATCGCAGTTTCGTTAGTATAAGAAATAATTTCCAATGGATTATCATCACCATCTTGGGGGTTAGTGCTCTGGTCTAACATCTCAATGCTACTGTCTATGACAAGATCGTAATCATTACTAGAAAATCCAAAACTGTCATTCCATTGCAATACCACATTTACACTTTCGCCAGGCGGAATAACTACATAAAGATTTCTAAAGTCGCTAGAACCTCTGCTAAAATCGTGGTAGTCTGAACCATTATTATAATAATCACCTTGATAATGTTTCTGCCCACTATTACCAGCAGAGGAAATATAAATAATATCATTACTTGCTAAAACATTTGCAATATGCGAAGCTATTGTTCCATCTTCAAAAAATGGCTCACCAATCCAACCAATATCATCAACAATAACATCAACACCAGCAGAAACTAAATTATCAATTGCTGAATTAAACGCTATTATATTACCTCCAAGATCATGAAAATAAAGATCAGCATCAGGAACCATATCATGAATAATTTCTAACATTGCAGTACCCTCATCTCCTCCTATATTATCGCTAAGTACTGTTAGTCCTGCTGGCAAATCGCCAGTACTTATCGCGGAAGCTCTATTATTAACCCCGTCAGAAATAACTCCTATTTTCATTCCAGCTCCGCTCTGAGAATAAACAGATCGAACATCATCGGTTTGATGAATTATATCTCCTTCTGTAACAACCGAACCGCTATGAACAACTGGCGGTAAAACAGAACGAATATTTTTAACTCCATTTACAGAAGCAAGCTTTTCTAATTTATCCACTTCAACCAAAACAACCGCCAAATTATTTTTTTCATCTCTATCCGTAACTTCCCAAACAATAGAATTAATTACGGAAGTTTGAGTTGATGGATCAAGTTTGACATAAACATAAACCAAATCATTATGCGTTTTATCTGCTATTTTTCTATTTAAAGTTTTTACAGAATTTTCTTTGGGAATAAACTGTTTTAACTCTTTCATTTGAGATACTACTTGAGTATGATTTTGATTGGGCAGCAGAAAACTGTCATCAATCAATCTTAATAAATCTGTGCTTAATTTCTTTTTAGATTCAGATAAATTCGCCTTTTGGTTTTTTATACCATCCGCAAAAAATTGTTTGACGCTATTTTTATTAACAATTTTTTCCAACTGCTCAACTTTTAATTTTCTTAATAACATACCATCATCACTCACGATTTTATCCATCGCGGGACTTGATAAAATCGGATTCAAAGGCCATAAAAAAATAGTCAAGACCATAAAACCGATAAAAGATTTTTTACATGTTTGTTTGCTCATAATGTTTTATTTTATTAAATTAATAAATTAAATAAACCAGTTTGGCAAACAAAAAAGGCTCACCGTGCTGGCGACACCCTTACGGGCATCCAATATCCTTTCGGATATTGACAATACAAACAAGTACCAGACGGAAAGCCGCCTCTATGTTTGTATTGTTTTTCAACCATACCTTGAACAAAAAAAATTCAAGGGTTAGGTTTA
>JASFBJ010000044.1 GCA_030149585.1 Desulfobacterales bacterium
GATGGCCTGAAGCTGTGATGCATAGTTGAGGAAGTTATTTTGTCCTCGTTCCTAAAGGTTTAAATTCGGTTTATGGCTAAATTTTCCATTACAACATTAGGTTGCAAGGTTAACCGGCACGAGTCTGATCTTATTAGCACTGCCCTTGAGAATAATTATTTTAAAGAAATTGCGGATAATGCGCAACCGGATTTTTGTATTATCAATACCTGCTGTGTGACCCAAAAGGCTGCAATGCAGTCCCGCCAGGCTGTTCGCCGGGCAATTCGGGCTAATCCAAAAGCCTTGCTCATCGTTACCGGCTGTTACGCTCAAATAGAGTCCAAACTCCTGTCCCAAATAACAGGAGTTAGCTCGGTAGTTGGCCAGGCAGATAAATATCAAATTCCGCGAATGATTTCAGCTTATCTTGACCATGGTCTGCCTCTGGAACAAAAAATTTGTTCTGATATACGAAAACAGAAAAAATTCAGTTATGCATCTGAACTGCGTCCTAAAAACCGCACCAGGCCGTTTTTAAAGATTCAGGATGGCTGTGATGCTTTTTGTACTTACTGCATTATCCCTTATACCAGAGGCCCAAGCCGCAGTATGGAGCCTGATCTTGTTATCGATAATTTAAAATATCTGGCGCAGGCTGGTTATCAAGAGGTTGTTTTAACCGGTATTCATTTGGGCCGTTTTGGACTTGATCTTGAACCCAGGTTAACTCTTTTTGACCTGCTGAAATCAATTTATCGGAAAAAGATTATCAGGCGTATCAGGCTTAGCTCAATTGAACCTTGCGAGTTAACGGATGAGATAATTGACCTGGTTGCATCTTCAGCCAGCGGCAAAAATTCCATCTGTCCGCATTTCCATATTCCGCTTCAAAGCGGTGATGATGCTATCTTGAAAAAAATGGGCAGGCCCTATACCAGTGATAAATTTATTACCCTTGTAAAAAAAATAAAACAGGTCATTCCACAGGCAGCGATAGGGGTGGATCTGTTAACAGGATTTCCAGGTGAAACAAAAAAGGCCTTTGAGAACACCTATGCCTTGATTGATAAGCTGCCGGTCAGTTATCTGCATATCTTTCCGTTTTCACCAAGAAAAGGAACACCGGCTTTTGGTTTTTCAAATAAAATTGCTTTGGATATTATAAAGGCCCGCTGTAAAAAAATGCGTGAGCTTGGATTGCAAAAAAAAGATAGTTTTTTTAAAAATTTTATCGGGCAAAGCACTGAGATCCTGGTAGAGGGCACAAGAGACAAGGTCTCAGGCCGTCTTCTTAAGGGCTTTACACCTAACTATATTCCTGTACTGCTGGAAGGCCCTGATCTTTTAAAAAACAGCATTATAAAGGTTAAGATTCAAAATGTTGATTCAGATTTAAGGGTGTTTGGTGAGCTGTCCGGGTAAAAAGCCTCAGCCTGATTTTCAGATTATATTAAGGAACTCAAAAAATATTTTTCTTGCGATTCTAATTTTTAAAAGGTATATTATTAGGTTGTTTTATTTAGAATTATGATAAGGAATGGAAAATGAATTTAAACCAGGAACCCATTATAATTGGGAGTGATCATGCTGCTTATCCATTAAAACAAATTATAAAAACCTGGCTTATTGATAATAATTTTCAGGTTGAGGATAAAGGAACGGACAGTATTGAGTCGGTTGATTATCCTGATTATGGAATCAAGGTAGCCTCTTTGATCTCAAAGGGACAATTTTCCAGAGGCATTTTATTATGCGGCACAGGCCTTGGGATGTCAATGGTTGCCAACCGTTTTGCCCATGTCAGAGGCGCTTTATGTAATAATCTGTTTTCAGCCAAAATGAGCCGGCAGCATAATGATGCCAATCTGCTGATTATGGGAGGGCGTGTGATTGGTGATATTCTTGCTCTGGAAATTATTAAAACCTGGCTGGAAACGCCCTTTGAGGGTGGCCGCCATCAACAGCGGCTTGATAAATTCGACAAATTCGATAAATTCGATAACCTGCTGGATTAAAATAATTAAAGATTATATATAGATTGTCAGATAATTAATTTCACAAGGCTATAGCAAGGAGATAATACTAATCGTATATCTCCGACCGATAACGCAGTGAAATTATTTATGTGACGGTTTATAAATTAAGGAACGGACAATTGGAAAACAGTATCATTGCACAAGCTGATCCTGAAATAGCAAAAATTATAGCTGCTGAAGAGATTCGGCAAAAAGATAATATAGAATTAATTGCTTCTGAAAATATTGCCAGCCGAGCGGTTATGGCAGTACAGGGTAGTGTTTTAACTAATAAATACGCTGAAGGTTACCCAAATAAACGATATTATGGGGGCTGTGAAAATGTGGATCTGGCCGAACAATTAGCCATAAATCGAGCTAAAGAGCTGTTTGATGCAACCTATGCCAATGTGCAGCCGCATTCCGGCTCACAAGCCAATATGGCAGCCTATTTTGCTTTCTTAAAACCAGGTGATAAAATATTGGGAATGAATCTTGCCCATGGCGGGCATTTGACTCATGGCAGCCCGGTAAGCTTTTCAGGTCAGATCTATAATTTTATTCATTATGGGGTAAAAAAAGAAAGCGGCCTTATAGATTATGAGCAGTTGGCTGATCTTGCCGAGCAATATCGGCCGAAGATGATTGTTGCAGGTGCAAGCGCCTATCCGCGAATTCTGAATTTTGCCAAATTTGCTGAAATTGCCCAATCCGTCGGAGCCTTTCTGATGGTGGATATGGCCCATATTGCAGGGCTGGTTGCAGCAGGTCTTCACCCCTCACCAATTCCCTTTGCAGATGTAGTTACCTCAACTACCCATAAAACATTAAGAGGACCCAGAGGCGGTCTTATTTTATCAAAAAATAATTATGAAAAAAAATTAAACAGCGAAGTGTTCCCGGGGATTCAAGGGGGCCCTTTAATGCATGTGATTGCCGCCAAAGCTCTGGCTTTTAAAGAAGCTTTAAATGACGAGTTCAAAATCTATCAGACCCAAATTATAAAAAATGCAAAGGCTCTTGCAGCCCGGCTGCTCGACCATAAGCTGGAACTGGTCTCAGGCGGAACTGATAATCATTTGCTTCTAGTTGATTTGAGAAATATGGGAATTACCGGCAAGGATGCGGAAACCGTGTTGGGCAAAGCCGGAATAACGGTAAATAAAAATTTTATCCCTTTTGAAGAACAAAGTCCTTTTATTACCAGTGGTATTCGGCTAGGCACACCCTATATTACCAGCCGCGGGATGCAGGAAGCTGAAATGGAAAAAATAGCTGATATGATTGTAGAGGTGCTGAAAAACCCTGCTAAAAGTCAAGTCATTGATAATACTATTAAAAAAGTCAAAGCCCTGTGTGATTTATTTCCGCCTTATCCAAAATAAAAAGTTTAAAAAACTAACTTTTTATAAAAGGTCAAACTATTTGAAATAATGGAAAAATCAATTTCCAAAAAAAATAATCGTCCATCATGGCAAGAATATTTTATGGATATAGCCAGCCTGGTGGCCTGCCGTTCTACTTGTAAAAGACGGGCTGTGGGGGCGCTGATTGTCAAAAACCGACGGATTTTGACTACCGGCTATAATGGTGCTCCTGCAGGGATCAAACATTGTATTGAAATTGGATGTTTACGAGAGCAGTTACAGATTCCGTCAGGTGAACGCCATGAACTTTGCAGGGGTATTCATGCTGAGCAAAATGCCATTATTCAGGCAGCCTTTCATGGGGTTTCCATTAAAGGAGGAACTCTTTTTTGTACTAATCTGCCCTGTTCCATCTGCACCAAGATGATTATCAATGCAGGACTTGTTAAAATATATTATAAGGACGGCTACGCTGATACAATGTCTGAAGATATGCTGGCTGAGGCAGGTATTGAGGTTATACAGATAAATTCCGGCCGATAGACCGTCACATAAATAATTTCACTGCGTTATCGGTCGGAGATATACGATTAGTATTATCTCCTTGCTTTAGCCTTGTGAAATTAATTATCTGACAATCTATATAACAGGAAGGAGGAGGATATCCTGTGAAATGTCCCTTTTGCGGAGAACTGGATAATAAAGTCATTGATTCCAGGGTTAGTAAAGATGGCAATGAGATAAGGCGGCGCAGAGAATGTATTGATTGTCGGCGGCGGTTTACAACCTATGAACATATTGAAGAAATTCCAATTATGATCATAAAAAAAGATGGCCGCCGGGAAATCTTTAATAAAAAGAAAGTGCGCTCCGTTATTCTCAGGGACTGTGAAAAACTGGATATCAGTGTTAATCTTATTGATGAATATATTGGTGATCTTGAGCAGGATTTGAAAGAAACCGGAGATAAAGAGATCACTTCAACAAGTATTGGCGAAAAAATTATGGCAAAGCTCCATAGTTTAGATGATATCGCCTATGTTCGGTTTGCTTCAGTTTACCGTGAATTCAAAGATGTTAACGATTTTGCGCTGGAACTAAAAAAATTGTTGAATAATAAATTGCCCGCAAATAAATGAGGCAGAAAAATTATTGCTGAATCAATTATTACTGAATCAATGGCTGTTAATAAAATATTTTAATCCGGTGATCGGTCATGAGTGCTGAAAATTATATGCAGATGGCTCTTGACCTTGCAGCTAAAGGCCAGGGCTTTACCTCTCCTAATCCTTTAGTCGGGGCAGTTGTGGTTAAAGACGGACAGGTCGTTGGATGTGGATATCATAAGGCCGCCGGCCTGCCCCATGCTGAAATAAATGCCATCAAGGATGCTAAAGAGCTTGCAAGGGGCGCTGATTTATACGTTAGTTTAGAACCATGTAACCACATGGGCCGGACTCCGCCTTGCACCAGGGCAATTATTGAAGCAGGTATCAGCCGGGTTTTTGTGGCAATGCTCGACCCTAATCCAAAAGTTTGTGGAGGTGGATGCAGGTTTTTAAAAGAGCAGGGCATTATTATAAAAACCGGCATTTTAGAAAAGGCTGCCCAAAAACAAAATGAATTTTTTATTAAATTCGTTAAGACCGGCCATCCTTTTGTGATTTTGAAATGGGCTGCCACCTTGGATGGTCAAATCGCCACGAAAAGCGGCAATGCAACCTGGGTCACCGGCCCTGCAGCACGTCAGGTCGGTCATCAAATAAGGCACGCTGTGGATGCTATTTTAGTTGGGATTGGAACTGTTAATGCAGATAATCCCAGCCTGACCACACGGCTGGATGGTAAAACCGGAAAAGATCCAATCCGGGTAATTTTGGATTCCAGGCTATCTATTGCACCAGATGCCCGCTTATTAAGTCAAAAATCCAATGCAATCACTATGTTGGCCGCAGGAGAAAATGTTAATCAGCAGAAAAAAAATACTCTTGAAAAAAAGGGAATCAAAATTTTAACGATTCCCCTTGTTAATGGATTCCTGGATTTTCATGCACTGCTTGATCAGCTTGGCCGGCTTGAAATAACCAGTATGCTGATTGAAGGCGGGGGTCAGGTTAATGCTTCGGCATTAAAGGCTGGAATCGTTGATAAAGTGGTTTGCTTTTATGGCCCTAAAATATTTGGCGGTAATGACGGCGTGCCGATTTGTCGGGGAAAAGGACCGGATCTGATGAAACACTCTATACAGGTTAAAAATATCCAGGTGCAGTTGATAAATAATAATATTATGATCCAGGGCTATTTATAAAAAACAGCTAAGAGCTGAAATTCTAAGCAAAAATTGACATTTTATATTTATTACTTATGTTTACTGGAATTATTGAAGGATTAGGAACTATTACTGGAGCAGGCGCCTCACAAAAGGGCCGCAGGATCATAATTGATGCTGATTTTTCCCTGGCCCAGGCAAAAGTCGGTGATAGTATTGCTGTAAGCGGGGCCTGCCTTACAGCAGTAGAAATTTCAGACCGCCGCTTTAAAGTGGATGTGTCCCCAGAGACTTTGAAAACAACCACCCTGGGTTTAGCCAGGGTAGGAGATCGTGTCAATCTGGAGCGCGCTTTGCGATTTTCAGACAGACTGGACGGCCATCTTGTTTCAGGGCATATTGATGGTACCGGAAAAATAAAAAAAATAGAAAATACCGGAAATGCGATTATTATTAGCTTTGAAGTTCCGAAAAATCTGGCGCGCTATATGATTCAAAAAGGTTCTGTAGCCGTGGACGGGATCAGCTTGACGATTAATCGCTGTGATTCCGAAAGCTTTGAAATAAGTGTGATTCCCCATACTGCTCAAATCACAACTATTGGCTTTAAAAGAATCAATGAACTGGTTAATATTGAAACTGATATAATCGGTAAATATGTGGAGCGCTTTATCACAAGTCCTGGAGGCGAACCAAATAATAATATGCCCAAAAAAAATGAGGGCTCAGGTATTGATATTCAGTTTCTAGGCAAAGCTGGATTTTTAACAAATAAATTTTAAATATTTAATTTTTTTAAGCTGAATTTTTTAAGCTGGTTAAGAAATAGAAAAATTCGTTCTATAAGTTAAAGGAGAAAATAGAATATGCCGCATATTTCCATAGAAGAGGCAATTGAAGAGATAAAAGCCGGCCGTATGGTCATTCTGGTTGATGATGAAGATCGCGAAAACGAGGGCGATCTAACCATGGCAGCTGAAAAAATAACCCCGGACGCTGTCAATTTTATGGCAACTTATGGTCGGGGGCTGATCTGTCTACCCATGACTGGTGAAAAAATGGATTCCCTGGGGATTCCTCTAATGGTAGAAAATAATACATCTCAGTTTCAAACTGGATTTACGGTTTCAATAGAAGCAAGAAAAGGGGTAACCACCGGAATATCTGCGGCAGATCGGGCCACTACTATTCAAACAGCGGTTGCCGATGATGCAACCCCTGTGGATCTGGCCAGACCTGGACATATTTTTCCACTACGGGCCCGTGACGGGGGTGTAATGGTGCGGATCGGGCAGACCGAGGGCTCGGTTGATCTGGCTCGCCTTGCAGGTCTAAAGCCGGCAGCCGTGATTTGCGAAATCATGGATGATGACGGTACCATGGCCAGAATGCCGTCTCTGGAAAAATTCAGTGAAAAACATGGGCTTGGAATTTGTACGGTCGCCGATCTTGTAGAGTATCGCTTAAAAACCGAGTCATTTGTTGAGCGAGCTGCTGAAACCATTGTGCCCACCAGATATGGCGGGGATTTTCAAATAATTGCCTTTGAGAATGCGCTTGATAACCTTTTGCACATTGCACTGGTTAAAGGCGAAATTAATCCTGATCAGCCGATTTTAGTGCGCGTACATTCTGAGTGTATGACAGGTGATATTTTCGGTTCCATGCGCTGTGACTGCGGGGATCAACTCCATAAAGCAATGGAAATAATTGACAAAGAAGGTGCCGGAGTTATTTTATATTTGCGCCAGGAAGGCAGGGGAATCGGTCTGGTAAATAAATTAAAAGCCTATGAGCTGCAACGCACTAAAGGATTGGATACAGTTGAGGCCAATTTGCAACTTGGGTTTAAAGATGATTTGCGGGATTATGGTATTGGAGCTCAAATACTGGTTAATCTGGGCGTCAAAAAAATGAAAATTTTAACTAATAACCCCAAAAAAATGGTTGGGCTTGAAGGTTACGGCCTTAGTATTGTAGAACAGATTCCAATTGAAATTGAACCTAATGATTATAATCGGGGTTATCTGGAGTGTAAAAAATTAAAAATGGGACATCTGTTACATTTTAACCAGCCTGAAAAATAATGTCATGCAATGGATATGATGATATTGGGCAGGTTAAATAATTATAAAGGAGGGTAAATGCCTAAAGTGATAGAAGGACAACTTACCGGCAAAGGTAAAAAATTTGCAATTATTGCGAGCCGGTTTAATGATTTTATTACCGACCGGCTGGTGGGAGGCGCAATAGACGCTCTTTGCCGCAGCGGAGTTGCAAAAGATGATATTGAAATAATCAAGGTTCCAGGCGCATTTGAAATTCCTTTAATAGCCAGGGTTGTAGCTGCCAGAAAAAAACACCATGCTATTATTTGTCTTGGGGCTGTCATTAGAGGGGCCACACCCCATTTTGATTATGTAAGCGCTGAAGTTTCCAAAGGAATTGCTCAGGTTGGCATGGAAACGGGTCTTCCTGTGATTTTCGGGATTATCACCACTGATACAATTGAGCAGGCCATTGAACGGGCAGGCACCAAGGCAGGTAATAAAGGTTGGAATGCTGCAATTTCAGCTATTGAGATGGCTAATTTAATGGTTGCTATTAACCAGGGTTAAAATTTATGAAAATCAGAACCCGTTCAAGAGAGCTGGCCATGCAGGCCCTTTATTATATGGATATTCAGCAAAACAACTCTCTTGAAAACCTGGATCTTTATTGCAACTCTTTTTCTCCTGCCAGACAGGCAATCCCGTATTTAAAACGACTGGTTAACGGAGTAAAACAAAAAAAAGAGACCATTGACCCAATTATAGAACAATTTTCAGCTAACTGGAAAATCAGCCGCATGGCCTGTGTGGATCGTAATATTTTGCGTATAGCAATTTTTGAGCTGTTTTTTTGTGAAGATATTCCGCTAAAAGTATCAATTAACGAAGCCATTGAAGTGGCTAAAAAATATGGCAGCGAAGAATCCGGAGCTTTTATTAATGGTATTTTGGATGGCATCCGGATAGCAATGGAAAAAAATGAGCTTAAATTACCGGAAAATCAAGGAGGTAAAATTGATTATTAAAAAATTAACTCTGGGTCCGATAATGGCGAATTGTTTTATTATCGGGTGTGAAGAAACCAAAACAGCGGCTGTTATTGATCCAGGAGATGAAGCTGATAAAATATTAATGGCCCTGGCAAAATTGCAGTTAACAGTAAAATATATTATTAATACCCACGGTCATTTTGATCATGTGGGCGCTAATAAAAAATTAAGCGAAGTCACCAATGCCCCAATTCTGATTCATACTCTGGATGCTCCTTTGCTCAATCAGCTTTCCGATACTGCCGCAGCCTGGGGCCTTAAAACAGAAAACTCACCAGAACCTGACCGCCTGCTTGAAGATGGTGACACCATTACTTTCGGCACCATAACCTTAAAGGTAATCCATACTCCAGGTCATAGTCCAGGTGGAATCTCTTTATATACGGATGGGCATGTATTTGTGGGAGATACTCTTTTTGCCGGCTCAATTGGCCGCACCGACTTTCCTGGTGGCGATTATGATGTTCTGATTGCAGCTATTCGCGACAAACTTTTTATCCTTGGAGATGATGTTAAAGTTCATCCAGGTCATATGGGCGATACCACTATCGGCGTGGAAAAAAAGACAAATCCTTTTGCCGGTCTGGGCCGTTGATTATAAATTTTTTTCTGGTTTTTTTAAAGGGTGGTAAGGCTTTAGCCGACCACCCTTTTGTTGTCAGGACTTTGGCAAAGGAGAAAATGGGGTGGAGAAAATGGTGTCACATCTTGAATAGTGAATAAGGAGCCACCTTTGAGGTGTTTTTTTCTTGACAAGCCCTTTAATGGGCGCCCCTTTTTCCTTTCTCAATTTCCACTTTATTTTTTTCCTGGCAGGTTTAACGATTGAGACTTAAACTGCAAAAACGATTGGGCGTCCATTAGTACAAGCTTTCTAGTTTTATATGGCTGCATGAAAACGATATTTTCCGGTGGAATAATTATTTTTGCTTTCATAGTAGTAATAATCATTAAATCAGGATTTTTCTTTATAAATTTTGCGAGTCCATCGTCACGCTTTTTAAAGACAATCAGGGGAGATTTCAAAAGGCCCAGAAATTGAAATTGCCCATGATAATGTCCGACATAAGCAATCTTTTTACCTTGATCTTGTTCTATCTTAATAAGATGTGATATCTTTTCCAAATCATAATTTGGTCGTATAGAATGCGCCCCGTTTAAAAATATAATTATAAAAGTCACTGTGCTTAATGCCACGATTTTCACCATTATATCTAATGTATTATATTTGATGACTATTAGAATGATTCCTAAAAAAATACTACTGACCGCAGCAAATACAATCATTTTGATCGTAATTTGACCAACATCTGAACCAAGATGCATAAAAGGCATTCCAAATAAAACAGCTCCAAGCAAAATATAAAATAACCCAAGAGCAACATTATTCCTCTTAAATTTATTATAGCTGACTTTATTATTCATAATATTATATGCGATCAATAAACTTGCTGCCGGCAATTCCGGTATCAAATAATGAATTTGTTTGCAGCTAACTATTGAAAAAATAATTAAGGCCGATATCAACCAGACCATAAGAAATTTACAACCCCTGTCATTTTTTAAGGGAAAAAAACCTGCCCAGGAAATTTTTAAAACAGACCAGGGGAAAAGCAATAGCGGTAAAAATAATAAATACCACCAAAAAGGCCGTTGGTGGGCAAAAGAAGAAAACATCCGATTAGCGGTCTGTCCCCATAAAATTTCATTGCGATATACCTCCCCACCCTTGATTATGGCTGGTATCACCCATAATAGCACAATGGCAATTCCAATAAGCAAAGAAAATAAGATAATTTTATACCATCTAAAATCTATTTTATTTTTTTCCCACATAAAAACAAAAATAGCCGCAGGTAAAATATGCACCAATATGACAGGACCCTTTGTTAACAAGCCTCCACCAATTGCAATTGCGAACAACAACCATTTTTTACTGTGGTAATCATTCGAATAATGAAGAATACCAAGAATTCCTGTTAAAACCCAGAAGGTTAAAAGGATGTCAAACATAATTAAGGACGAAAAAACAATCCATATAAACATTGAAGCCAATATGATTGAGGCATATTTGGCTATATCGGTTTTCTCAGGCCATAATTGACGGGATATACAAAAGGTTAAAACAATATTTGCAAGGCTGAATAATAAAGGAATCAATCGTGGAACAAATGTATTGACCCCAAAAAGATGCCATCCAGCCTGTATCAGCCAGAAAAAAAGGGGTGGTTTGTGAAAATAAGGTTGTCCGTTTAAAATCGGCACAAAAAAAGAGTGATTAAGCCTCATTTCCCAGGCTACAGACAAATAACGAGTTTCATCAATCGGCAAAACCGGAAGAAAATAAGTCAGAGCTAACCACCCTGTAAGAATAATAAAAAAGGCTGACCAGAGTTCTTTAATGGCGTGCATCCGACTTTTCCCGGTTGATAAAGTGTAAATTTCTCAAATATACAACTATTCCAAAAGACTGACCCAATATGAAAACCGGATCTTTTCGATATATTGCATAAGATAACAGCGTCAATCCCCCAAGCAAACTAAAAAACCAAAATGAAACAGGAATAGTACTTTTTCTGTTTTTTTCCGTTTGTATCCATTGAACCAAAAACCGCATGGTAAAAAGAGCTTGACCCAAAAAACCAACACCTAACCATATCTTATTTGACATAATTACCCTTATATTCTTCAACAATTATTGCTTTTGAACGTTTTTTTAACCATAGAACTCCGAATAAATCGACAATTCCAACACTCAATCGACCCAATGTTCCGTAATGAGATAAGCCGCAAACACGAGGCCGGTGATCGACTTGAACAGACAAGGTTTTCCCGCCTTGATTTTGTATTAGAGCAGGCAGAAAACGGTGCATATGATCAAAACAGGGTAATTTTAAAAAAGCATCTTTATAAAATACTTTTAAACCACAGCCAGTGTCGGAAATATGATCATGTAATATAAACTGTCTGATCTTATTGGCTATTATTGAAGATACGCGACGCAGATAGCTGTCTTGTCGTTTTTTCCTTTGTCCCACGATCATTTGATAATTTTCGCTGTGATTTTCCAGCAATAATTTCACCATCTTTGGAATATCTGTAGGATTATTTTGCCCATCTCCATCCAGAGTTGCGATAATATTTCCCCGTGCGAATCGAACACCGGTTAAAATGGCTGAACTTTGTCCATAGCAGCTCTTGTGACGGAAAATACGAAGTTCCGGAGTCCTTTTTTTTTCATTAGCTAAAACATCTGAAGATTGATCATTGCTGCCGTCATCAACAACCAAAATCTCATAATTTTCAAAAAACGGATGCAATGCCTTTTTAATATCCTGAATTAATTTTATTATATTTCCGGATTCATTATGAATAGGAATGACAATTGAAATAAGTTTTATCATATCGACCATCTATTGAGTTTCAATAAGAATAAATATCCTGAAGGTTGCCAAAAATTTTTCGTATATTTTTCACCTTATGCCGGATATGACAGTAGCAGGGGAAATATTACCGGAATATTATTTCAAGATTATGATTTGATAATATTGGGTGTTGGTGATGGGTTATTTTCTAAGAATTTATCGTTTGAAGATAAATTAAATTCCAGACAGGCAAGGTGTTGATTTATTTATTTCTGGGGCACTTATGCAGGCATTACCACTGTAAAAATGCTTCCTTTGTTTTTTGTGCTGGAAACAGCGACCGTACCTTTCAAAGCTTCTGCAAATACTTTTACCAAACTTAACCCCAGGCCAATTCCGTCCTGTGATCGACTTGTCTCGCATCGATAAAACCGATTGAAAATATGGGACAGCTCATTTTTTGGGATTCCAATACCGGTATCTTTGAAGATAATATTCACACAGGTATTATGTCTCTCAACAGATATGCTGATCTCACCACCTTCGGGTGTATACTTGATTGCGTTTTCCAAAAGATTGGTTACGATTCGCTGTAGTTTGTGTTTGTCACTTTTCAACAAAATCTTTTCAGGCATGTTGACTTGCAGTCGAATATTTTTCTCATCAACCAGGGGTCTGAAAAGATCACAGGCATCGCTGATGAGTATCCCCAAATCCAGATTTTCTATTTGGAGCTCAATAACACCGGCTTCCGCCTCTGTGATATCAAGCATGGTATTGATTAAATCAATCAGGTTGTCGCATTCTTCTACAGTGCTTGCTGCCATTTCCTCGAAGTTTGGATTTTCAGCATTGCTCAACAAAGTCATTTCAGCTATGCCGCGAATTCTCGCGAGCGGGCTTCTGAGGTCATGAGCAATATTATCAGTCATGTCTCGCATGGCTCTTAGCAAATCCTGAAGTTGATCCACCATATGATTAAATGCAACAGCGAGTCTGTCGATTTCAATAGATTGATTTTTAACCTGAACCCTTTTATCAAATAAACCCCTGGAAATTTCGGTGGCGGTTTGCGATACTTCTTCTACTCCGGCAAGCGCCTTTTTTGCCATAAGCCATCCAATGATCATAGCCAGGAGAAAAATGGGCGGCATCAATGATATAAGCAGGTTCCTAAAAATGTTTAAATATTTTTCATTCTCTTTTAGGGACATGCCGATCTGCAGGATTTCAGAAGGGCCTGTCAAACTATAGGCGATCCTCACCTTATAATCATGTTCCGGGATAGTCAGGGTTTCAAATATATATTTATTTGCTTTTAATGTTTCATGAATGCTTGCCGGGATATCGATATTGCCCCACGGTTTTAAATTAGAGGTTAAATTAGATGTTTTTATTTCTCGACCATCAATGGCGAAAAGGCGAAAAAACATTTCTTCTTCCGGCACTGACTCTATTTCCAAAAGCAATTCCTCTATAGCGCTGGGGATACCGCCATCTTTTTTAAATCTGGCAAATTCATTGATTTCCTCTATCAGTTCTTTATCGCTTCGTTCTGTGGTGATAGCTTGAATTCGAAAATAAAAAATTGAGAGAAATGCAAATGATGACAGGGCAAATATGATTGTGTACCAAATGGTCAAAGAAAAAACCAAAGATTTATTCAGATGAGCTATCTGATTTAAGAACATATCCAACCCCTCTAATTGTATGAATTAATTTATTGTCAAAATCTTTGTCAATCTTTTCCCGCAAATAGCATATCCTTGATTCAACGACATTTGTTTGGGGATTGAAGTTATAATTCCAGACATGCTCCATGATCATGGTTTTTGAAACAACTTGTCCGGCATTTCGCAGCAAATATTCCAAAAGAGAAAATTCCAATGGTTGAAGATCAATTTTAATACTACCTCTGATAACTTTCCTGGTTTGCAAATTCATCGTAAGATCTTCAATTGAGAGGCTTGAAGGACTCGCTATTTGGCCTGCTCTTCGTAAAAGCGCCTGTACTCTGGCGAGAAGCTCGGAAAAGGCAAATGGTTTTATCAGATAATCATCGCCGCCTGTTTTCAGCCCTTTTACACGGTCATCTACTGTTCTTTTTGCACTTAAAATCAGAATGGGTGTCATAATCTTGTTTCGACGCATTTCTTCAATTAACGTCAAACCGTCCAGTTTGGGGAGCATCAAATCAATGACGGCAAGGTCATACGGCTCAGTTAACGCCATATGCAAACCATCTTCACCATTTGCCAGATGGTCAACGGCAAAACCAGCTTCTCTCAAACCGTTCCGAACAAAAAGAGCAATTTTTTTATCATCTTCAACAAGGAGTAATCTCATATTTTATCAACCTTTTGTTTTTCATTAAACCATCATGCCTAATCCATGTAAACTTGTTTTTAGAGCATTTTTATGTAAATAAAATAAGTGTACATTCATTAACCGTGCATGCTATGGTGCTAAAGTCCGGATAAAGCACCTCGGGGAATTATCATTTTCTTCTCCAATACCGGAGTTAAAAACAACAGAATAGGCTGTATCGCCGGAGTTACTGCCTCCTAACGGCAAGTTAAAGAAAGTATCGTTAGGAATTGAGCCTTTTGTCTCATATAATCGGGCAACGGCTGATGTACCATTGATTTCAAAAATAATAATTGCCAAGTGGTCAGAAGCAACTTCACCTGTGTCGATTTGATAAACGCCTTGGCTTTTTATGACGCTTAAATGGTGTGTGTGCCCGCAAAAAAAGGCCTGGACGCCATTATCTGCAAGTATCTTCCAGAATTTGTCCCTCATTATCGGATTCAAATCAAGAGAATTTCCTACATGTCGGTCTAATGGAAATGCCGGTTCGTGGCCGATGACAAATTTGAACAACTGTTGGGATGCCTGCAAATCCTTTTCAATCCAGTTCAATTGTTCATTTGTGTAGCCACCTTCCTCATAGTTCCAATACTGATTCGTGACTACAAAATGGGCATTACCCCTGTCAAACGAAAAAACAGTTCCGCTGGGAGCATTTTGAGGGCCATTCTCTGGATAATAAGGGGCAATGTGTTCCCGGAAGAAAATTTCGCCGTAAGGTACACGGTCATGATTACCCAATACAAAATATACATTTTGCATCTCAGGGGGTTTCTCGCAACTTACTTCAAAATCCCGCAAGGAATAATAGTTTGTATACGCTTGTCCCAGAGGAAAAAAATCACCTGCAACTATAAGGAAATCAATTGCCTGTTTGTTAATGAAGGTCAAAGCGTTTTCCAATCCAGCATAGTCCTTCTTGTGATCTCCAATAACGGCAAACTTGATTTTCTGATCTTGAGCGTAAATTATTTTTGTAATAAAAAAAATCATACATCCCGTTAAAATAAATAAATAAAAATGTTTTAATTGCCTGCTCAGTTGCCTCATAGTACACCTCATAAATAGTTAATAATGGGTATTTTCTACGGCTACAGATATCACAGGGTCATTATTTCAGGATTATCTGAAAATTATCATTTAATAATAAACTCGAGAGTCAAAAGTTTCTAAGCTGTTTGATATGATATTTTTACAATTTTTTTTTAAAAATCTGTTATAGGCTATAG
>JASFBJ010000235.1 GCA_030149585.1 Desulfobacterales bacterium
GAGCTGGTAAAATAACCTGACATCTTCTTGGTATCAGACCGCGACATTCAACACTCTTCTATATATTGTTCAAAATGACGGCCCAGTTTATGAACGTCGGACCATTTAAAAAGATTTGCAGCCTTTATGTTATTCCACTGAGACGCAGGGTTGCATATATTTGGCATAATTTTCCTGTAATGGGGTTAATTTTAGACAAAAAAAGGCGCAACTCAGATGTTTTCTGCAATCCAAGTTACGCCTTCACTTTTTTCCCTTGAAACGGGAAACCGTAAGACATCCCTTAATAAAATTAGATATCGCTAAACGTTTTTTGTTTTCCTAACAAATGAGAAGTTCTATGTCAAGGTTTTTATGGAAAAAGCTATTCCTTATATCAATATGCTTGACCGATATATCGATATATGATATTTTATTATCATGATAAAGGAATTCGCTGACAAGGTTACCGCAGATATTTACCATGGAACTATAGTTGTTCCCATATGACTTGATACTATTTTTTAAACTGGGATTTCTTCGTATTCCACCTGGCAATCGGCTTGAAAAAATGTCTGGAGACTTTGAAGAAAAGGCCCTCCACATCAGGTCAATTTATTAAAATTTATAAGAGATCCCGGTCATTATGGCAGAGGAACTCCAGTTGACTTTATTTAATCGGGTTTCAGAAGTTGAGCTGTTTGCAAAAAAGATTCTATCTGTTCCACTGGCTGTGGACCAGTGTAGATAATCCCAGTTAAGAATTAAACCCCACTTATTATTAAATTTGAAATTCCAGGCCATGGAGGCCATGAGCCCCTGGCCGGTCGCCTCATGTTCATAACTTTTGGGATGAACAAAATCATTTCTTAAATTCCAGTCGGCTTTTGCATAATAATCAGCCCAGTGATATTCGAAACAGACGATCAGCTCTGCCAGTTGGATAAATTTTTGGCCTCGTTTCGAAACCACCAGCAAATCCATACCGACCCAGGGACCTTTCCAGCGTGCGTCATAGGTACTGTTTAAGCCGTCAAAATGTCCTAAAGATGGACCACCAGGCCAGGTGATTGTCTGGTTCCCGTCAGTAATGGTTAAATTTTGTTTATGAAGAGAGTAACCCAGCAGGGGAATCAGGCTGATTGCGCCGGACTGAAAGGTAAATTTATGCCCGAGTCCGCAGGAAAGATCAAAAACCTGCCCCTTATCCGAACTGTTGTTAGAGCGCGAAAATTCATTTTCCCGATTATCACTCAGATAATCTGAATCCTGATTTTGGCCGCTTAAGATACGCCCTTTGGATAGATATGTGCGAATATAAAAAAGTTCCTGAATGTCTGCTCTTGAACATAATTTTGTTTGAAAGATTTCAAGATCTTTCCACTTCAATTCTGATAAAATATTTGGATTTTCTCCATCACTATTGCCGGCAATATTCCAATCCAGTTGATCCAAGCGCCGGCCAACAGTAAAATATAAATCAAGGGATAGTCCATAATCGACTGTTCCAGGGAGCCATTTTATTGTTTGGTTTATTTTTGAGGTTTGAACTTTTTTAACTTGCCCCTTGGGCTGTTCGCTGACATCCTCTGCCTTAATGGGTTGTTTATTTGTTTCAGGTGTAATTTCTTTAAGGGTATTGATTTCAAGTGCCTGCGCTATCCTGAGATTATTAAACCGGAAAGTCGGACAGTTTAGGGTCTCAAAGAGAGTAAAAAAGGTCATTATATAAATTATTAGAATAAATGTGAAACGGTAAATTAGATTTATATCCTTTTAATTTTGACCCAGCATATCTAAAACACCTTCCCACACAGCATCAATGCCCTGGCGGGTTTTCGCTGAAAATAAAATCAGGTCATTTATTGAAATATGCAAGTTGGCTGCAATAGCCCTGCTTTGATTTATTTGTTTTGTTTTTGAAAGCTTATCAGCCTTTGTTAAAATTATAATAAAAGGAATTTGATAATGCACCAACCATGCCATTAAATCGGTTTCTTCTTTGCCGGGACTTCTGCGAATATCTAAAATTACAACTACTCCATGCAGTACCTCACGAGTGGTCAGATAGGTTTCAATCATTGGACCCCATGTTTTACGGATAGCTGCCGGCACTTTCGCGTAGCCATATCCCGGCAGATCTACCATAGAAAACATCTTATTGATCAAAAAAAAATTCAGCAGTTGAGTCCTGCCTGGGGTGGAGCCTGTTTTCACCAGCCGCTTGCGATTTACCAAGGTGTTGATCAAGGAGGATTTCCCAACATTGGAGCGACCCGCAAAGGCAATTTCCGGGACAAGAGGCTCAGGGTAGTGGTCTGGTTTGATAGCGCTTTTAATGAATTCAGCTGATTTTATTTTCATAGATATAATAGTTTAACATTTTAACGAACAGTACATTTTTGAACAAATTGTTCCGAAATTTTTTTAAACCAATAAAGTTGATCAAAACTATAACGTAAATCCTTACGATTCATCAAGCTCTGATTAAGCATTTTCTCAAATTGCAGTTGCTGAAGAACATAGAGCTTTGCCCCATCAATAATGTTTAGAATGATTTTTAATATGGATTCATTGATTAAGGGTTTAAAGCAGGTTGTGCGAAATTCATAGGCAGGGGCTGATTCCATAATTATTTTTATTGTATTGAGTAAATCTGCAGGAGTATGCTTTTTGGCTAAAATTGGAACATAGGCTGCTGGATCAGTTTTGATATCCAAAGCCACATAATCCAGAAGACCGTTATTTATCAGTTGTTTTAATATAAGAGGCTGACTACCGTTAGTATCCAGCTTTATCAAATACCCCATTTGTTTTATTTTTTCGCAAATTCCAGCAAGCTCTGGGGAAAGACTAGGCTCACCACCGGTAATTACCACTCCATCCAGCAATCCCTTGCGGCCGGCCAGAAAATTAAAAAATTTCTCTTCTGGTATGGGCTGCGGAAGTTGCCCCCCGGCAAGCTCAGGATTATGGCAATAGGGGCAATGAAAATTACATCCAGCCATAAAAATAATGCAGCTTATTTTACCGGGATAATCGATCAAAGAACTTTTTTGCAGGCCGCCAAATATCATAATGACCAGTGTGATGGTTTTTAAAAAAATACAGCCCTGTCAGGAAAAATCATAATTTTCCCCTGACAGGGGATAAAAAAAAGACAGGGGTAGAATGTAAGTTTAAGCATTTGCCTTTTATAAGTGCCCTATGCTCTTTCTGAATTATAAGCTTCGGGCATTTTTACTGAAGACGGTGGTGGTGACGCAATTTCAGTTTTTTTTTGATCAGCTTTTGCATGGTTTAATTGTTTAATTTGAAATTTTTCAGGGAACCGGTCTGTTTTTGTCGCGGCTCCCACACTCTCATGGGTTGGTTGGGTTTTAAAAGTTTTTCTCATGCTGTATTCTGCCTGCTTGCCGTTATTCCACTGTTTGATAGGTCTTAAATACCCGACTACCCGCGAGTAAACTTCAGTCTCCTGATTGCAACTGGAGCATATGGGCTGCTCACCAGCAAGATAGCCGTGACTCGGGCAGACGCTAAAAGTCGGTGTTAAAGTAAAATAAGGCAAACGATAATTTGAGGCTACTTTTTTGATCAGTCTCTTAACAGTGGTTATATCACTTAACTGCTCGCCTAAAAAAATATGAAGTACAGTGCCGCCGGTGTAAAGGGTTTGAAGCTTATCCTGCAAGGTCAGGGTGTTAAAAATATCATCAGTGTAATTTACCGGGAGCTGTGTTGAATTAGTATAATATGGAGCAGCACCCTGCTGATAATCAATTTCATTGGCACAGACAATTTCAGGATATTTCTTTTTATCAATTAATGATAAACGATACGAGGTACCTTCTGCCGGGGTTGCCTCTAAATTGAAAATATCACCTGTTTGATCCTGAATACTGGAAAGCATTTCCCGAATATAGTCCATAACTTCCACTGCAAAGGCTTGCCCTTCAGGAGTGCCGATATCTGTTTTAAGAAAATTGAGACAAGCTTCGTTCATACCAATGATGCCGACAGTGGAAAAATGATTTTTCCAGTATTTCCCGGAACTGTTTTTTACATCCCTTAAATAAAATTTGGAATAAGGGTAAAGATTTTTTTCAGTAAATTTTTCAAGAATTTTTCGTTTGATAGCCAGGGAGTCTACAGCTAACATTACCAGCTTTTGCAAATCATTGAAAAAAAGCTTCTTTTCTGAATGCAGGTAACCAAGGCGGGGCAGATTAATCGTAACTACTCCAATAGAGCCGGTTAATGGATTGGCACCAAAAAGCCCTCCCCCTCTTTTTAATAATTCGCGGTTATCTAAACGCAGGCGACAGCACATTGACCTGGCATCTTCAGGTGACATATCAGAATTGATAAAATTGGAAAAATAGGGAATCCCGTACTTGCCGGTCATTTGCCAGATTTTTTCCAGGTTTGGATTCTCCCAGTCAAAATCTTTTGTAATATTATAGGTGGGAATCGGAAAGGTAAAGACCCTTCCTTTTGCATCTCCTTCCATCATAACTTCGGCAAATGCCTTATTAATCAAATCCATTTCAGGCTGAAAATCAGCATAGGTTGCTGATAATTCCATACCTCCTATAATTATTGGATGATCTTTTAAAAGAGGCGATACCTGGAGATCCATTGTTATATTGGTAAAAGGTGTTTGAAATCCAACCCGGGTGGGAATATTTATGTTAAAAACAAATTCCTGGAAGGCCTGTTTAACCTCTTGATATTCAAGTTTATCATATCTGACAAAGGGAGCCAGTAAGGTGTCAAAATTGGACAGGGCCTGGGCTCCGGCTGCTTCCCCTTGAAGTGTGTAAAAAAAGTTAACAATTTGTCCCAGAGCTGTTCGCAGATGTTTGGGAGGAGCACTTTCCACTTTGCCCTCTACCCCTCTAAAGCCCTGCTTTAAAATATCAATCAGGTCCCAGCCAACGCAATAAACTGAAAGCAGACTTAAATCATGAATGTGCAGATCTCCTGATTTATGAGACTTTCGAATATTCGGCGGATAGATGCTGTTTAACCAGTATTCAGAGGTTACATCTGAAGAAATGTAGTTATTCAGCCCCTGCAGGGAATAACACATATTACTGTTTTCCTTGATTTTCCAATCAAGCTTTTGAATATAGTTATCCACCAGGGCAACACTTGCCTTTGTAGCAATACTGCGCATGCGGGCATGCTGATCACGATAAATGATATAGGCTTTGGCTGTTTCAAAATATGAAGAATCCAGCAATACCCGTTCCACAATATCTTGAATTTCTTCAACTTCAGGCTCAGACCCGAGTTGTAGCTGATTAGCCAGGGTTAATACTTTAAGGGTTAATTTTTTTGCTTCCCGTTCGCCAAAATCGCTGGTTGCCTTGCCTGCTTTGGCAATGGCGGACGTTATTTTGAAGGAATCAAACTCAACTATCTGGCTATTTCGTTTTTTTATTTTATCAAACACGATTTTCTCCTGTAATATGATCAATGTAATTTTTTTAACTAATAAATCAAACTTTACAAGATATAGCCCCCATGTCAAGAGAAAAATACTATATGTTGTGGTTTTTATTTTTTACCCTTTGAACCATCCTATAATATGCATATGTCGTTTTCATGCCGTCAATAAACGGCGGAATTCAGGGGGACATCATACCTGTTTCTTCGGTTTTCGTCCCGGTTTTTTAAGTTTTAGCGTCACACCCAACGATTTTTCCAATTTT
>JASFBJ010000490.1 GCA_030149585.1 Desulfobacterales bacterium
GGCTTTTTGATCCTGCTTTGTCAATTTAACAAATTTGCACCCAATACCTCTTTCGGTAATATTAACAACTTTTGCCTTTACCCTTATTGTATTATGACTGGTGGGGAATTTGATTGTTAAATCCAGAATAATATTTAAAAGCTCTTTCTGCATTGAATTTAATTCAATAAACAGCCCACCCAAACTTAAATCCGTAACTCTTTTGACCCCCTTAAATCTTCGGATTACAACCGGACAATGGAACTCAAGTCTAGGGTTTATTCTTTTATCAATATCTACTGGATGTTGCCGGGCTCTAAGATCTATCATAGCTGTTACCTGATAATTATCGTTTTTTAATATCTTACAAAGCTAAAATTGACTTTTTTTTATAATCAAGCGTTAGGTTGAGATATAAGCCTGTTTTTTTGACACGATTACACTCAAAACATTTTATATCATTCGATTATTTTAATAAAAACAAAATTAAAAGTCAACAAAAGAGCGCACACTACATAAAATTTTTACTACAGAATAAATCTTGACACAACAAGAGGTTTTGACTATTTTGAATAAAAAATAATGAAAGCTGTAAAATGATATAAAAAATCAAAACGTTATAGAAACAACAGGGAATATAATAAAAATCTATAATTTGACTGGGTTTTTTTATTTAAGAGTGCAAGCCGTTGTGTTTTAATTGGGAGAGATAATGAATTTTGCCGCCAGGATTACCGGAACCGGATCTGCCTTTCCAAAAAAGCGAATAACCAACAACTCCATTGTAAAAAAAATGGCCAAACTGGGTGTTGAAAGCAGTGAAAAATGGATATTTGAAAGAACCGGCATAGCTGAGCGTAGACATTCTGAAATTGGAAATAAGGCAGAATATAACTCTTCCCTGGGACTCATTGCCGCCCAAAAAGCTCTTGAAATGGCCGGCAAGAAGCCGGAAGATATTGATCAGATTGTGTATGCCACCTGTACAGGAGACACGATTTTACCTTCCACAGCCTGCTGGCTGCAAAAAAAAATAGGCGCTTTAAATGCCTGGGTAATGGATATTAACGCGGCCTGTTCAGGTTTTATATATGGCGTAGCGACCGTTGAACAATTTATAAAAACAGGACAGACAAAAACCGCCCTTGTTATTGGGGCTGAAAAATTAAGTGTTTTGCTTAACTGGGAAGATAGAGGGTCTTGTATCCTGTTTGGTGATGGAGCCGGAGCTGCGGTAGTTGAACCAGTTGCTTTTGATTCACCAAGTCAAATTCTTTCCTCCCATATGCTTTCAGATGGAAATTTGTGGGAACTGCTCCATGTCCCAGGGGGAGGTTCCAATCTTGAACTGACTCCTGAACGCTTTGCCGGACATGAGCATAAAGCCAAAATGAACGGGCCTGAGCTATTTAAAGTTGCTGTTCGCACCTTGACCAGATTTGCCAAAGAAGAACTCAAAAAAAATAATATTACCGTCGATGAGCTGGACTGGTTTATACTCCATCAGGCTAATATTCGAATTATCAATGCTGTGGCAAAGCGACTGGGAGTGCCTCAGGAGAAAATTTTATTAAATATAGAACGTTATGGAAACACCTCTTCTGCAACAATACCCACCCTGCTTGACGAAGCTGTGCGTGATGGCCGTATCAGAAAAGGGCAACTTCTTTTACTGGATGCTTTTGGGGCCGGCTTAACCTTTGGATCAATGCTGCTGCGCTGGTGATAAGAAACGAGAACAAAATTAATTATCCGCTCATTTTTTTTATCCTTCATCAAATATAAAGATATCTTCGTTGCCCCACGCTTTTTTCCAGG
>JASFBJ010000236.1 GCA_030149585.1 Desulfobacterales bacterium
CCGTTAATGGAAGCTATGATTGCATGAAAGCCAAAAAACAGATTAAGAGTGGTAAATATATTAGGTAATAAATAAATGCCCTTTCGCAAACGTTCTCTTTTTAACTTGCTATATTTTTTCATATCAATTCTCCTAAGGCAGAGACCCCGGCGCTGACCTTATCACCCTTGCTCACTTTCAGGCTGGTACTGACCGGCAGATAAACATCGAGTCTGGAACCAAAACAGATCATGCCAAAACGCTGCCCTTTTTTGACCTCGTCACCTTCTTGAACTTTGCAGATAATGCGTCTGGCGATTAATCCAGCTATTTGAACAAAGCAGATCATCTGATCCTGATCAGATTTGAGTAAAAGCGCATTATGTTCATTTTCTTTGGAAGCCTTGTCAAGATTGGCAGAAAAAAATTTTCCGGGAAAATAACTGATTTTTGTGATTTTCCCGGAAAGCGGTACCCGGTTCACATGAACATTAAAAACAGACATGAAAATACTGATTTTGGTCCAACGCCCCTTAGCATGGGGATTTTCAGTATCAGGAATGATTGAAATTATTTTACCGTCTGCTGGTGAGACTACCAGATTTTCACCATCAGGAATTACCCGATCTGGATCACGAAAAAAAAAGCAGATAAAAAATGTGATCACCAGAGCAGCTATTGCAGCCCAGGTAATAGATAACAGAGCCAGCACAAAGGTTGTCAATGCTGCGGCAAATATAATGGGATATCCGGCCCGTTCTATTGGAAAAGCAGTGGTGCTGGGCTTATCAGACCATGAAAAGGTTTTCATTTGACTAATTACCTCTAATTATTAATTAGAATTATCTATCTCAATTGCCTTTCGCTGTCAACAATAACCAGATAAGATCTCAAAAGTTATTTATGAGCGAATCCTAAGCTCAGCATCTGATTTTCGGATATATTGCGGAACTAAAGTTTCAGGCATAACTATTTTATTTTCACTGAATTGTTTAAAACTCAAATGCGCGACTGCAGAAGCCCTGAGTGTATGAAGATGATCCGGCGCTGTTTGGAAAAAACCTGTCTTATTATTAATCAGATCATTACACAGGCTGACTCCATTACCAATAAGCAATCCTGGTTCCGGCGCTAAATTTAAAAAATCCTGCACAGAGGCGGCCTGAGGCGCTATTATTTCTATGAGTGTTTCTTCTAATTGTCGGTATCCGGCAAAATAAATTTCTCCCCGCCTTGCGTCTATCATTGGATATATCACATTGGTATGCTCAAAAGCCTGAAAGGCCAAAGCCTTTAGAGTTGAAATTGCAACTACAGGTTTATCCGTAGCAGCGGCCAGGCCTTTAATTGTGCTAAGGCCGATTCTTAACCCGGTAAAGGTGCCGGGCCCTATGGCAACAGCGTACCCATCTATCTCATCAACCGCGATCATAGCGAGTTTCAAGGCCTGTTTGACCATCGCCATTAAATGTATGGAGTGTGTCTGGCCGCTTTCCAGAAGCAGTTCAATAATAAGATTATCATCTTTTGTAATTGCAACACTGCAGCTTTTGGTTGAAGTATCAACAGCAAGAATTTTCATTATTTATATACTGGATCGCTATCTTTTTAAAATCGCCAGATTAAGAACCTGATTCATATTATTTACTGGAATAAATTCAATTTTTTCTTTCACCTGATTGGGAATTTCCTCAAGTTCATTTTTGTTTTTGGCTGGAATAAGTATAGTTTTAATGCCGGCCCGCAAAGCTCCAAGAGATTTTTCTTTTAATCCTCCAACAGGCAATACCCTGCCTCTTAGAGTAATTTCTCCGGTCATTGCCACATCATTTTTTACAGGATTTTTGGTTAAAGCGGAAATCAGGGCCGTGGCAATGGTGATTCCTGCCGAAGGCCCATCTTTGGGTATAGCTCCTGCCGGCACATGAATATGCACATCCAGATTTTCAAAAATTCTTTTATCAATATCAAAAAAATCAAGATTTGCTTTTGTGTAGCTCAGAGCCGTCCGGGCGGATTCCTGCATCACATCACCGAGTTGACCGGTGATTGACAATTCCCCTTTACCCTTGCTTAATGAAGCTTCAACATATAATACTTCTCCGCCGGCCTGGGTCCAGGCAAGTCCTGTGGATAATCCAACCTGGCTTTTTTCCTTATCCAGTTCAGGATAATATTTAGGTACCCCCAGAAATTTTTCCAGATTCTTTTTAGAAACCGCGAACGGGCCTTTTTCTTCTTCGGCAATTTTCCTGGCGATTTTACGGCAGATAGTGCTGATTTCCCGTTCCAGATTACGTAAGCCGGCTTCTGCGGTATACTCGCTGATAATCTGCTTGAGAGCCGCAGTACTAAGTGATACTTTTCTGGCAGAAAGTCCGTTATTTTTAATCTGGCGCGGTATAAGATGTTTTTTTGCGATGATCATTTTCTCTTCATGTGTATACCCGGTCAAAGATATTATTTCCATCCTGTCCAGCAATGCAGAAGGGATCGTATCCGTAATATTTGCTGTCAGGATAAACATCACTCTGGAAAGATCAAAGGGCAGGTTAAGATAATGATCGCTAAATTCAACATTTTGTTCAGGATCAAGCGCTTCCAGGAGAGCAGATGAGGGGTCTCCCCTGAAATCTGAGCCAAGCTTGTCAATCTCATCCATCATAAATACAGGGTTATTGGATCCACACTGTTTTAAGCCTTGCAAAATACGACCCGGCATTGCTCCAATATAAGTTCGGCGGTGTCCCCGGATTTCAGCTTCATCGTGAATTCCTCCAAGTGAAATACGGGTGAATTTTCGTTTCATGGAGCTTGCAATGGCTTGGCCCAAAGATGTTTTGCCAACGCCTGGAGGCCCGACAAAACAAAGGATAGGGCCTTTTTTATCAGGATTTAATTTGCGGACACTCATATATTCCAGGATGCGGTCTTTAATTTTCACAAGACCGTGGTGGTTTTTATCCAGTATTTTTTTGGCGGTTTTAATATTGAGCATATCCTTGGTGGATTTTTCCCAGGGCATGTCCACCAGCCAGTCAAGATAAGATCTGACAACCACGGATTCGGCTGAATCATGATGCATTTGATCAAAACGTTTAAGCTGTTTAAGAGCTTCTTTTTCGGCTGTTTTCGGCATGCGGGCTTTTTTTATTTTTTTTTGATACTCTTTGAGCTCCTGAGCTTTTTCATCAAAATCACCAAGTTCCCGATGGATAGCCCTTACCTGTTCTCTTAAAAAATAATCCTTTTGATTCTTTGTAATTTCATCTTTTACATTTGACTGGATTTTAGCCTGAACAGCGGATAGCTCGACCTCTTTGGAAAGCAGATCATTTACTTTTTTTAATCGCTCCAAAGGTTCGACTATCTCAATTAATTGCTGGGATTCTTCTATTTTTAATCTCAAGTTGGATGCCATCAGATCCGCGAGTTTGCCTGGATCTTCTATACTATCCAGAATGGTTCCAACATCACCAGTCATTTCGCCCCTTAACATTAAAATCTTTTCAGAATTTTCTTTTACATTTCTCATCAAAGCTTCGATTTCAAGATCATCGCCTTTAATCGGAGTTTCTTTTAATAATTTTATTTTAACACGAAAAGAAGCTTTGCGCCGAACATAACGTTCAATTTTTCCTTTGGCAATCCCCTGAACCAGAGCTTTTACCCTTCCATCCGGAATTTTCAATACCCGTAAAATACGACTGACGGTTCCAACGCGATAAATATCATCCGGTTCAGGCTCTTCTATGGTTGGATCTTTTTGAGTAACCACAAATAAAAAGCGATCCCGGGAGATTGCGTCTTCAACAGCCCTAACGGATTTCCCCCTTCCTACAAAAAGAGGGAGCAGCATATCTGTAAAAATCACCACATCTCTTGCCGGTATCATCGGCAGGATTTTTGGTATAACAAGATCTTTATTATCTTCTTCAATGATACTGATTAAATTATCTTTGTCACTTTCAGCCATTATTTCTCCTGAAAAAAATTAAACGAAATTCTTGGTAAAACAGCAATAGTTGAATCTCATAATATAAGACATAATATTTTTTTGACAACATCAATCTTGCTTTTTTTAAAAAACATTTTTACATATGGGTCTACTTTAAAAAAATTATAATTTTTATAACAAATAATCGAAGCCAAAAGGTTGGGAGTGATAAAAAATTTTCACTCCTTAAATTAATTTTATGTTGCCGGTCTACTACTTTTATTTAATGGCGTTTATTTTTGGCCTGTGTATCGGGAGTTTTTTAAATGTTTGTATATTCAGAATTCCAGCCGGCAAATCCATCATCCGTCCAGGTTCCATGTGCTCAAAATGTGGTAAGGCTATTAAATTTTATGATAATATTCCAATATTAAGTTTTTTGTTATTAAAAGGCCGCTGCCGTTTCTGCGGAACTTCAATTTCCCTGAGATATCCGTTAATTGAGATTCTCGGAGGAATATTCGGGATGGCCGTGGTCTGGAAATTCGGACCAACTTTATCGGCGGGGATCTATTTTTTCTTTATAGCCTCTTTGCTGACCGTCACTTTTATTGATATTGATCATAGAATCATACCGGATGTTATTTCCCTTCCGGGTATCCCCATCTTTTTTCTGGCATCTTTGGCCATACCCCAACTATCTTATAAAGAATCCCTGCTTGGAATTCTGGCCGGCGGCGGAAGCCTTTTCGCGGTTGCCTGGATTTATAACCTGTTGACCGGCAAAGATGGCATGGGGGGCGGTGATATTAAACTTTTAGCTATGATCGGAGCATTATTAGGCTGGCAGGGTGTCTTGTTTACAATATTTACAGCATCTGCCGCAGGAACCTTTATTGGCATTATTATCATGCTCTATACCCAAAAAGGTATGAAGCTGGCCGTCCCTTTTGGTCCTTTTCTCTCTTTCGGCGCCATAGTTTATATCTTTTTTGGAACCCAGATTATAAAGTGGTATTATGGCTTATTGATTTAGGCTTAGTCTTCCCTGATGAGCTGCCTGGCCAGTACAAGATTATAAACCTGATCAGGCTCAAACCCCTTGCCGTTATATATTTTTTGAGCTTGCATGATTGCATCATGAGAAATCCAGCCATGCTCATTCCAAAGTTTTTCATCAGCCTGATTCCACAGTCTGAACTCTATTTCACCGCGGGTTTCACGCACATACATGCGCGCCTTTTTATTTTGGGGAAAGGGGTAATAATATAATCCTTTATCATCTCGCATTTTTTAATCTCTTTTTTATCTGAATGTCTGAAAAAATAGGTATGGACTCTACAGCAGGCCCTCTTCAATCAGATGGGACATTGATCTTTGGGCAATACCTGTAACCTTGCTAAGGGCCTGGGTGCAATGAAAAACAGCCTCATGAACTACTCCTGAATTAGTCATTACCCTGGCCAGATCGATATTTTCCACAATTTCCTGCCAGACCTTATCGCCGGTGATCTGGCCTGCGATCATAGCCTCATTGGCAATCCAGTCAATCATTGCCTTGATAATGCTTTCCGCTCCCTTTTTATCTGATTCCGGTAAGCCCATCAGCATTTCAACACTTTGAGATATCCAGATCAAAGAGGATTTAACTTTTTCGCTTTGAGAAAAAGCGATAATAGCTTCTTTATTATTCATAACAAGCCTACTCCTTTAGATAAGGAACGAGGACAAAATAACTTCCTCAACTATGCATCACAGCTTCAGGCC
>JASFBJ010000491.1 GCA_030149585.1 Desulfobacterales bacterium
ATGAGCTTGTTATATTTCTTATACAATATCAATATCATTATTAATTTCGTTCCCACACACATCCCAGCCTTTTGTTTTTTCTCTTGCAAATAATTCAATGCGAGGTAAATTGCCACACATTTTTAAAATATTATCCCTGATACCGTCAGGCTTTTGGCTATGTTTTCTTTTAGGCTCTGGAAAATATTGATTTTGAGTATGCATTTTTGCAAGGCACTTCCCTTTTGTCCCGATAAAACAAAACTCACATGACTTGCGGGTATATTTACCAACTGTTGCATTAACTCCGTTTGTGAATTTTGCGACCTTATTCCATACAAAACCAACAGTTTTAAAATTAAAACCCCAAGAAGCCATTAGTTCTGGAATTATTGGTATTCTGCTATCAATCGCCCAAAGAAATAGAATAGCATCATCCAAGAGTATATTGGCCACGTTTAAATTAATTATTTCTTTGTCTGGCATTTGTTCATACGGCAGGTCATAAACCCCGAATCCTATTTTGGTTTCTTTTAAATATTTTAGTTTCCAAGGTGGATCGGCATAAACAATATTGTATTTTTTCATACTTGCCTCACAGTTTGTTTAGTAATATAACAGTGAGAATAGACGGAAAACTTTCCACCTATCTAAAGATTATAAGCCTTTCTTACCATTTTCAACATTTCTCTTTTTCCAGCGCAACGCAGAAGATAACGTTTTCGCTTCAGGGTAAGCAGGGATAGCGAACACTTCAGCCATTCGGCGCATCACATATTCGGGGACGCCTATGAACCTGGCAACCCACGTTCTAACTCCCAGTTCAAGGCTTAGAAACGACAGGCAGGCGGCTAAAGTTGGGCAATCCTTCCCGTACTTTGCAAGAACTTTTGCATGTACCTGTTTGTAATATTTTTCTTGATACTTTTCTTCGGCTTTAGACTGGGCAAACGTGAGCTTCTTCTTTTCAACAAGAAGCCCAACCTGCGCTTTTGTTAGTGTGTCCATATATTGTATGGCAATCTTGTCTCCACGCTGTGCCTTCACATATTGCCACCTGGCGTGGCATTCGAGGCATATTTCGTTGTTTTTATTCTTCTTTCGGTAATCGCATTTTACTTTATTGCAAGGGTTTTGTAGTTTCATTTGTTTACATCCTTTTTTTCTTGAGCTTTATGGCACTCCTTGCAAAGAGTTTCCATTTTATCAGGACTGCACAATAAGCATTCTCTGATCACCTCGTAAATTTGTTGCCAGTTCAAAATTTTGTCTCGATGATGCACCTCTACGTACACTTCCTTTCCCTTTGCCCTGCTTTGTTTCGCTCCGCAATTACGACAAGAGTAATTATCTCTTTTAATTGCTTGCGCCCTTTCCCTGGATCTCAGCCATAATTGACGAAGAGCAGCTTTGATTTGTGTATTTGTTGTAAAGAGAGATTTTTTAGCCATTTAATTTCCTATCCTATTGTCATAAATGATAAATAGCAAAGCGTGCAAACGCCCCTACCCCACCAACATAACGCCTGGCGACCTTAACGCCATCTCTTAAATATGGCCTGTCGTCATAATACATGTCTTCTTCAGCCTGTACGCCTTCGTAGTGATGGACAGGTATTTCATTACGATGATGCCATAAGTACAGAGGCTCATAATCTAATAATTTTGCTTCCATGTTACCCTCCTATAATTCGATCACTGAAAGAGATACACATTGATAGCCAATTGCTTCGTAAGCCCGTATTGCCTCAGCTATAGGATACCTGTGCAGATTTAACTTCCCGTTTTCATTAGGATATTGAAAGAATAATTGC
>JASFBJ010000492.1 GCA_030149585.1 Desulfobacterales bacterium
GCCGTGCTGCATCACGGAAACGTAAAATCTGTTTTGCTGAATCAGTTAAAAGAAGTGAAAGCCTTTGCCGGTGATGAAAAACTGTTTTTTTCAGTTACCGGTGAGCAGGCAAAGGGGTTTAATGAATTATTGCCTTATTTCATAAACGAAATACCCGCATGTGTGGAAGGCTGCCTGATAGTCGATGAAAAAACAGGTTCAATAATTGAAATAGGGGCGCAGAATGCCAAATTCATAACCGGTTTTTCCATGGATGATAAAAGCCGTGTGAAATTTGCAACGAACACCAGTTGCTCGGCCGGCACAGGTTCTTTTTTGGAAGAGCAGGCATCAAGGCTTGATATCAGTCTTGACAATTTGTCGGATTATGCTGATCAGGGCAAAAAAATAATCAGAATGGCTGGAAGATGCAGCGTATTTTCCAAAACAGACATGATTCACCACCAGCAGGAAGGCGCTGCGGTTGAAGATATACTGCTTGGCCTTATCTATGCCATGGTACGAAATTACAAGGCGAATGTTGTCAGAAAAATGAAAATATCTTTCCCTGTAATGCTTGTCGGCGGCGTAATGCATATTAAAAGAGTGAAAAGAGCTGTAGAGGAAATTTTCAGGATTCCGGCGGACAAAATCATTCTTTCGCAAAATTACAACTTCATAAGCGCTATGGGAAGCGCTTATATCGGTAAAAAGGAAAAGAGGGTTGCAGATATCAGGCAGCTTATAAGCCTGGTTGATATAAAATCCGATAAACATCAAATTATATCGCTTGAATCTGTTTTTAAATCAGCTCCTTTTGACCCGCCGCTTTCAGGCTTTGGCAATAATGACGGCATTGATAAACACCTGTGCAGACCGGTCGGGTCTAGATCGGTCGGGTCTGGGTCTGAGGGCTTTTTGGGAATAGATGTCGGCTCGACCAGTATCAACCTGGTGCTTATCAATGACCAAAAAGAGGTGCTTACCTATAGATACCTGCCGGCAAAAGGGAAACCTGAAAAGGTCGTAAAAGAAGGCCTTGATTCCATAAAACAGGAATTTGGAGATAAAATTCGAATCAAAGGTATCGGGACCACAGGCTCCGGCAGATATTTGATCGGAAAAAAATTAAACGCTGAAGTTATTTTAAATGAAATTACCGCACAGGCGGAAGGCGCTTTAAATATCCATAAAGATGTGGAGACTATTTTTGAGATCGGCGGACAGGATTCAAAATTTATAAGTCTTGAAAACGGGGCAGTCGTTGATTTTGCAATGAACAAAATATGTGCTGCGGGCACAGGATCGTTCATTGAAGAACAGACAAAAAAAATGGGAATCGATATTGAACAGTGTGGAGATATGGCGCTTTCAGGTGACAGACCGGTTAATCTGGGAGAGCGGTGCACTGTTTTTATAGAAGGCAGCATTACAAAAGCCCTGTCCATGGGTGAGGAGAAAAATAATATTATTGCCGGATTATGTTATTCCATCGTCAGAAACTACCTCAACAAGGTTGTGGGAAACAGGACTCCCGGCAGTAAAATTCTTCTCCAGGGCGGGATTGCGCATAACCAGGGCGTAGTTAATGCTTTCAGGGCATTAACCGGAAAAGAGATTATAGTTCCGGATTTTTTCAGTGTAACCGGGGCATACGGCATTGCTGTTTTGACTTTAAAAAAATTACAAAATATCGAAAAAAAAGAAATTGCCGGGAAAACAGAGCTGAATATCTTTAAAGAATCCGAGAAACTGTTTCTTAAAGGTTACAGCAAAAAAATAGACAAGAAGAAAAAAACAGTCGGT
>JASFBJ010000045.1 GCA_030149585.1 Desulfobacterales bacterium
GTAAGACCTCTTGGAATGGGTGGCGCCTTTACAGCCGTGGCTGACGATGAAAACGCCTTGTTTTATAATCCAGCAGGTCTTTCCAATATTGATAAATTTTCAATTGGGCTTATAAATCCTTTAATAGAGGTTTCGGAAAAAAGTATTGACCTTATAAATGATGCTCAGGATACTGATTTGGATGATACCGGAGAAACAGTTGATTTTTTAAGGGATTATGTGGGAGAGCCTTTGCATGTAAGAGCCGGCTTATTTCCCTACGCTGGTTTTAATATTGGAAATGTTGGAGCAATGATTGGAGGAATGGCTCAGGGAACTATGGATACTGAAATAAGGAATCCTCCCTGGCCTGAAGCTCATATAAGTTTAATTAAGGATATTGGTTTGCTTGGAGGTGTGGGATATAAGCTACCCTTTCAGGACTTGCGTATAGGGGCAACCCTGAAAATGATAGACAGGGAGAGTCTGGAAGAAATGTATACGGCAGCAGATATTGCTGACGATGATTTTGAGGATAGGCTTGAGGACGATTTAAATTCCGGATCCGGGTTTTCAGCAGATATTGGTGCAATCTATACCCTGCCCTTTAAATCAATTATTAAAACCGATATAGGTCTGACTATCCAGAATATTCCGGAAATGGATATGGGAGATGCAGCAGATGTAAAAACCCAGGCAAATTTTGGAGTGGCTGTGCAAAAATCTTTTGCCAAATTTAACCTGGTCGGAGCTCTGGATTATAAGGATATTTCGCATAATATAGGTGAAGATGATGATCATTATAAAAGAATTCATATGGGTACTGAATTACAGTTTCCAGTTGTTTTTGCAATTCGAGCAGGATTAAACCAGGGTTATTATAGTGCTGGAGCAAGTTTGGATTTATGGTTTTTTAAGTTTGATGTAGCCACATACGGTGAAGAGGTTGGAGCCCATGCCGGACAAAAAGAGGATAGACGCTATGTTGGTCAATTTACAATTGGCTGGTAGGCTTTTTTAGTTTTTCCTTTAATAAAAAAATAATTCATAATATAATAAGGCAGCCTTTAAAAAAAGGCTGCTTTTTTTTGCTTAAAAAGGAAAATTTTTATTAATGAAAATAGATCAAATAGATGAAATACTGCCTTTAGTTCAAAATCCAAGCAGATATTTAGGGAATGAAATAAATCGGATCAAAAAGGATCTGACTAAAATAAAGCTGAAGATAGCGTTGGCTTTTCCGGATTTATATGAAATCGGTACATCTCATTTTGGTATTAGCATTCTCTATCATATTTTAAATAATCAGGAATTTGTGGCAGCTGAAAGGGTTTTTGCGCCATTTGAGGATATGGAGACAAAGCTGCGGGAGAACCAAATTCCCTTAAGTTCTTTGGAATCAGCCATTCCACTTAATCAATTTGATATAATTGGATTCAGCTTGCTCTACGAGTTAAATTATACCAATGTTTTAAATATGCTTGATCTGGCAGGAATACCACTATTATCAAAAAACAGAGACAAAAGAGTTCCTTTGATTATAGCAGGAGGTCCTTGTACCTGTAATCCAGAGCCGGTTGCAGATTTTTTTGATGCCATGGTTATAGGCGATGGTGAACAGGTTTTTTTAGACATGGCAGAGGTCTTGATTGAATCGAGAAAAAACTTCAAAAAAGAAGAGCTTTTATTTGAATGGGCGAAAATTAAGGGTGTATATATTCCATCTTTTTTTAAGGTAAAATATAATAATCACGGTCTGCAGGAGACCACTTCATTAAAAAAAGATTATTCTTTGGTAAAAAAAGCTGTTATCAATGAACTTGATTCAGTGTCTTTTCCTGATAAACCGGTTATTCCTTATGGAAAACCAATTCATGATCGCCTGCGAATAGAGATTGCAAGGGGATGTTCCAGAGGATGCCGCTTTTGTCAGGCAGGAATGATATACCGCCCTGTTCGTGAAAGATCACCGGAAGACATTTTATCAAAGACCAAAACAGCGCTAAAAAACACCGGATATGAAGATATTTCATTATTATCTTTAAGTACCGGAGATTATAATTCTATTGGGTGGCTGACAGAACAACTTATGGGCCGCTGTGAAAAAGAAAAGATAGCTGTTTCCCTGCCCTCTTTACGAGCTGGAACTTTAACACCGAAGTTGATGCAGCAGATAAAAAAAGTAAGAAAAACAGGTTTTACAATAGCTCCTGAGGCTGGAACCCAAAGATTGAGAAATGTTATTAATAAAAATATCAATCAGGATGAAATTTTTGAAACAGTCAGAAACGCCTTTGATCTTGGCTGGAAGGTGATCAAATTATATTTTATGATAGGTTTGCCAACTGAAACCAGTGAGGATTTAGAGGGTATTCTTAATTTAATTAAAGAATTAAAAAAGATAAAAAGTTCAGACCAAAGGAAAGGACAGATAAATGTGAGCATAACAACATTTATTCCAAAGGCACATACACCTTTTCAATGGGAACCACAATTAACCTTGAATGAATCCAGCCGGATTATTGAATATTTAAAAGGGAGCTTAAAAAGGCCAGGAATTCGTTTTAAATGGCAAAATCCAAAGACCAGTCTTCTGGAAGGTGTATTTGCCAGAGGAGACCGAAAACTCAGCCGGGTTTTGATAAAAGCTTTTGAAAAGGGGTGTAAATTTGATGGATGGAGTGATAAATTTAAATTTAACTTATGGGAAGAAGCTTTTGCGGAAAGCGGGATTGATATCCCTTTTTACACAACCCGTCAAAGAGATCCTAATGAACCCCTTCCCTGGGATCATATAGACAGCCTGATAAATAAAGATTTTTTAAAAAAAGAGATGGAAAAGGCTAAAGAGGGTGCTTTAACTTTTGATTGTCGCAATGGAGAGTGTAATTTATGTGGTGTTTGTGATTTTAAAAGCATTCAACCCGTGGTTTTTGAAAATCCTGAAAGGAATGCCTCAAATGTTGTTAATCAAAGAACGGTTAAAGAAATTAATTATCATAAGATAGTTATCTCTTATTCTAAAAAAGGGAAAGCCAGGTTTTTTAGTCATCTTGAACTTATTAATATAATTATCAGGGCTAGTCGAAGAGCGCAGATTCCAATAAAATTTTCTCAAGGCTTTCATCCTTTACCCAAAATTTCTTTCAAAGATCCCTTGCCCATTGGGGTCGAAAGTGAAAAAGAGGAGTTTTATCTTATAATTCCAACATATTTTAATATAGAAAATATGGTAAAAATTTTAAATCATGAACTACCCCCTGGAATAAGGATACTTGACAGCAAAATATTAAAACCAGAGCTTAAAAAACAAAACACTCAGATAATTACCTATCAGGTGATAATTAATGATGGTTTTTTCAGCAAAAAAGGTTTAATATCTTTTAATGATAGTCCACAATATCTTTATACAACCAGAACCAAAAAAGGCAGGAAAAAAGAGATTGATTTAAAAGAGGCAATTATTGATATGAATTTGATTAAAAAAAACTGCCTGCAAATAAAAATAAAAGATTTGCCCGGCAAAAAAATCAGACCTTTTTTAATAATAACACATATTTTTAATTTAACCGAAACCCAGGCAAAACAGGCTAAAATCTTAAAAACAGCTATATAATCAGGTAAAATGTATAAAAAAATTATAATCAATGCCGCTGACCATGAAACGCGTGTGGCTCTGATCGAAGAAGGGACAATTTCAGAGCTTTTTATAGAAAGAAAAGATAGCTCGGACAGTGCAGGCAATATCTATAAGGGACGAATTCAAAGGGTATTACCTGGAATGCAGGCTGCTTTTGTAAATATCGGTCTTAGTCAGGCTGCATTTCTTTATGTTGATGATATCGTAAATAATGGATTTCAAGAGATTGAAAAACTATTTAGTGAAGAAGATGAAGATGAAGATATAGCTATTCAGAATAAAAAGCTAACCCAAAACCCAGGGCGCAGCGAAAATATTGAAGATTTGATTACAGAAGGCCAGGAAATCCTGGTTCAGGTGGCAAAATCTCCCATTGGAACCAAAGGAGCGCGAGTTACATGTCATATATCTTTACCAGGTCGATTTCTGGTATTAATGCCGATGTCGGATCATATCGGTATTTCAAGAAAAATTAATGATGAACAAGAGAGAGATCGGCTAAAAGAGATTATATCTTCATTAAGAGACGATAATCTGGGTTATATTATAAGAACAGTTGCCGATGGCTGTCAAAAAGAAAAACTGGCCTATGAAATGGGGTTTTTAAAGAATATATGGGAAAATATTCAGAAAAAATATGAAACAGCACCAGGTATAGCTTTGATTCATCAGGAATTAAATATAAGCTTAAGGGCTGTCAGGGATCTTTTAATACAAGAGGCCGAAAGACTGGTTATTGATTCTGCGACAGGCCATAGAGAAATATTATCGTTTCTTGATACATTTATGCCCAATTTAAAGGACTCTGTGGAATTATATGAAGGCTCTGAGCCGATATTTGATGCATATAATTTAGAGGGCGATATTTCCCGGGCTTTAAAACGGAAAGTGTGGCTAAAATCAGGCGGTTATATTATTATTGAACATACCGAGGCTCGGGTTGCCGTTGATATTAATACCGGGCGGTATGTGGGTAAACATAATCTTGAAGAGACAATACTTAAAACAAATATGGAGGCGGTAAAAGAAATAGCCTACCAGATTCGTCTGAGAAATATTGGCGGTATTATTATAATTGATTTTATTGATATGGCTAAAAAATCTAATCAGGAAAAAGTTTTTAATGCTCTTAATGAAGCATTTAAAAAGGATCGCAGCAAAACCAATATCTTGCCCTTTTCAGATATGGGTTTAATTCAAATGACACGTAAACGAATTCGCAAAGCATTATCTAGAATTTTATGTGAACCATGCTTTTATTGTGAGGGCGAAGGGTATATAATTTCAAAGAAAACAATCTGTTATAATATATTCCGGGAAATATTAAGAGCTATTCAAGACATTGACGGCAACCGCCTTACAATTAAAGTTAATCCTGAAATAGCTGAATTGCTTTACGGTTCAGAAAGTCAGATCATTTCATCTTTGGAGCGTATTATAGGTAAGCAAGTTGTAATCTATCCTGACAAGGAGTTTCATATGGAGGAATTTGATATTCTGGAAGTTCTTCAAATATAAGCTGGGTTTAATATTTGGGTGTTGACTAAAATAAAACATCGTGCTTATAATATTCGATTAGTTAAAAAAGATGGGCTGGGAAAACAGCTGGTCCTTGAAATATTTTGCCGGTTTTTGAGATATTTAGATAGATAGCATAGTTAAATTATTCAGGTATAAAAATTTATAGCTGTAAAACAAGAGGTTAGTAATGAAAAGAACATTTCAGCCCAGTAGAATTAAAAGGGCTAGAACACATGGTTTTAGAAAAAGAATGTCCACCAAGCAGGGAAGAAGAATTATTAACAGGCGCAGGGCCAAAGGCAGAACAAAACTTTCTGCGTAGTCTATTGGCTTGAAAGGAGAACAAAGAAGTTCGTATATACCCGCGAATATAAATTATTGCATTTTTTGATATTGAACAAAATATTATATTACGACTATATCAACAACGTATATTCTGAAAAGATACTTGTTCGCAGATGGTTTATGATGCGGGTTCAGGGAAAAATCAAAAAGGCTTTTAATTCATACTTTGATAATCATTGGGTAACTGTCCACAGGCACTAAAAAAAAGAGACTGAAATTTTTGAGTTGTGAGAAAATACTCATTTAGCAAGGCTGATAGACTTCGTAAAAGAATTGAATTCTTAACGCTTTCAAAAAATTGCCAAAAGGTGCAAAATCAGCATTTTATTGCGTTAATCAGGCCCAATCTTAATAATCGAACACGCCTTGGAATCACTGTTAGTAAAAGAAACGGGAATGCTGTTAAAAGAAATAGAATAAAACGTATTATACGCGAATACTTTAGATTAAATAAACATAGTCTAAATCAATTTTGGGACATTAACATAATCGCCAAAAAGCAGATTTCAAAGATAAATAATGCAAAAGTATTTGCCTCTTTAAAAACGATTTTCAATAAAATATCCACGTATGAAAAAGTTATCTGAAATTTTGGTAAAAATAGTTTTATACGTTATTAAAGGATATCAAATTCTACTATCTCCATTTTTACCTGATTCTTGCCGGTTTATTCCTAGCTGTTCGCATTATGCTTATCAGGCAATTTTGCGTCATGGAATTATTAAAGGGGGAGGGCTTTCTTTAAAAAGAATTATAAAGTGCCACCCCTTTCATCCAGGTGGTTTTGACCCAGTACCCTAAGGCTTTAAAAAACTGACGGATTTTTCATATATTACAGGCCCTTTATTTATACACAACTCAAAAGCCGTATTCTGTTTGTTTGAACATTATTTTCCCATATCTTCTTTGTTAAATTCCTTGAAGCCCCAAAAAATATTCAAAATTCGCGATAACTTTAAGTTTAGGAGATTATTATGGAGCAAGCCCGTTTATTATTGGCAATAGTACTATCATTTCTTGTGTTTTTTATCTGGAGTGTTTTTTTTACGGAAAAACCAAATCCAGTTGAAAATGAGGCTGTTAAGACATCCGCCCAGGAGAACATACAGGATAGCCATCAGGAAAAAATAGTAAAAACAGATTTATCTGAAATACAACAAAGAGATGATGCCTCTATAATAAATAATAAAAATTTCAGGACAATTACTGTAAAAAACAACCTCTACGTGGCTTCTATTTCAGAAAAAGGAGCTGTCTTCACCAGTTTATTATTAAAGAACTATCGTGAGGAGGTGGAAAAAAATTCAAAGTTAAAACAACTTATATTTGGTAAAGCAGATAGAACTCTGGACTTGAGTTTTGAGAGAAAAAGTTTCAAGAATCTTGAAACAGCTTATTTTCAATCTGACCTGACATATGACGAAGTTAAGGTTTTTGATGAAAAACATGTGATTTCTTTTAGATGGACTTCCCCATCAGGTTTGATAATTGAGAAAAGATATAGTTTTTATCCTGATTCATATTTAATTGACCTGGATATTATAGTTAAAAACGGTACAGATCGTTCTTTTTCCGATAGTTTAGTTCTTTCTTTAAATAAAGATTCTCCTCATAATAAAAACGCCTATGGTTTTGAAGGTCCCAGTGGGCTTATAAATAATAAACTTGAACAAATTAAGATAAAAAAGATTGAGGATAAAAATAGTTTTTCCGGCAAGATTGAATGGATTGCCCTTGAAGGAAGATATTTTATTTCAACGATTATTCCCATATCCGAAGAGAATAGCCGTATGAAATTATCCTTGCTAAATAATGAAATAGTAAAAAGCAGTCTTATAAGCGAACCAGATGTTATTGAATCAGGAAACCAAAAAACTTTTCAATATAAGTTATTTTTTGGTCCCAAGAGTTTAGAAATAATGGGCAAAGCTGGATATAAATTAAAAAAGGCAATAAATTTTGGTATGTTCGACATTATTGCAAAACCATGTTTGTTGGCTATGAATTATTTATATAAGTTTATTCCAAATTATGGTTTGTCCATTATTTTAATTACAATTTTGATAAAAATAATTTTATGGCCATTGGGTTCAAAAAGCTATAAGTCCATGAGTGAAATGAAAAAATTACAACCGCTTATGGCCGAGCTGAGAGAAAAGCATAAAGGCGATAAGACAACGATGAATAAGGAACTCATGGGGTTATATAAAACATATAAAATTAACCCGCTGGGTGGATGTTTACCGATGGTTCTCCAAATTCCCGTATTCTTTGCGCTTTACAGGATGCTTTATCAGGCTATAGAACTTAGACATGCACCATTTATCTTTTGGATAAATGATCTTTCAGCTCCTGATCGGCTTTTTAATTTTGGTTTTTCAATTCCATTCATGGAGCCCCCCATTGGAATACCAGTGCTAACCATAATAATGGGTGGAACCATGTTTTTACAACAAAAAATGTCTCCACCGCCCGGAGATCCGGCCCAGGCTAAAATGATGATGTTTATGCCTATTATATTTACATTTATATTTATTAATTTTTCCTCGGGACTGGTTTTATACTGGCTGATAAATAATATTTTATCAATTTCGCAACAATATTATATACAACAGAAAAATGCCTAATAGCGGAGGTAATAAATGTCAGAGATTCTGGAGTTTGAAGGAAAAAATATTGATAAGGCCATTTTAAAGGCAACTCAAGAATTATGCATAGAAAAAAGTGAATTAAAGTACGAGGTTATCTCTTATGGTTCCACAGGTATTTTTGGATTTGTGGGCGTTAAAAAAGCCAAAATTAAGGTTATAAAGCCAAAACCCGGGAAAACTATAAGTATTGAGAAGGAAATAGTTCCTGATTCAAACGATAAAAAAGAAGCAAAAGAGAAAAAGATTAAAGATGTGGTTGAGGACTCTGAACTAACGGAGTTAGCAGTTGAATTTTTGAAAAAAATTATTGATTTTATTACCAGCGATACCACCATTAAGTTAGAAAGTTACGAAAATGATGAAATCAAACTTAATGTTTCCGGTGGAAAAAGCGGAATTATGATTGGTAAAAGAGGGCAAACCCTTGAAGCAATTCAATATCTTGTTGAAAAAGCAGTTAATAAAAAAAGTGAAAAAAGAGTGCGAGTTCAAGTTGATGTAGAAGGGTATATGGAGGAAAAAAAGGAGAAGCTCCAGATGATGGCCGACAAACTTAGCCAAAAGGCCAAAAAAATTAAAAAGCCCGTTACGATTGGTCAAATGAATGCCCATGATCGAAAAATTATACACCTGTTTTTAAAAGGAGATAATGAAATCAGAACCCAGAGTGTTGGAGATGGATATTATCGAAAATTAATTATTTTTCCAAAAAACAGAAATTTGAACAAAAAAGCAACTCCAAAAAATAAGATGAATTAAATTTTATATCAAAGAGGAGAGAATTAATAATGTCTTTAAAAACTGTCCTTGAAAAGTTTTAAGGACAGGACTTTAAATCCATCAACGGATAGTTAACATATTGATATGATTGGAAAAAATGAAAACAGATACAATCGCCGCTATTTCCACTCCTCCTGGAAGGGGAGGGATTGGGATTATTAGAATTTCAGGTCCCAAAGCCATTGACATTGCAGGTGCTATTTTTAAAAGGGCTGTTCCTGTAAATTTTAATAACGAACAGCCCCAGCCCCAATCCGAACAGCTTATATCTCATAAGATCTATTTTGGAAAAATAGTCGAGGCCGCAACTCAATCAATTATTGACGAAGTAATTCTTTTTTATATGGCGGGGCCAAGATCATACACCCGCGAAGATGTTGTCGAAATTCAATCCCATTCGGGACCTGTGGTTATAGAATTGATTTTAGGACAGGTCTTGAAAAAAGGCGCAAGATTGGCTGAACCAGGCGAATTTACAAAAAGAGCCTTTTTAAATGGACGAATAGATTTAACTCAGGCAGAAGCTGTAATGGAGTTAATAAACGCGAAAACAACCAAGGCCCATGAAATAGCTGCTCGCCTGCTAAATGGAAATATACAGCAGCAGATTAAACAGATAAGAAAGAAAATCTTAGATATTCTGGCTTCAATCGAAGCTAATCTTGAATTTTCAGAAAATGCTGACATTATTGCTGATAATCTTAAAATTATTGAGAGCATTAAAAATGAAATTCGCCGGCCTTTGTGCGACCTGGCAAATGCTCATCAGAATAACCGGATATTTAGAGATGGTGTTTACCTTGCGATTATTGGTGAGCCGAATGTGGGAAAATCGAGTCTGCTTAATTGCCTGCTTAAAAAGGAACGGGCAATTGTTACTCCGGTTGCCGGAACTACAAGGGATTATATCGAAGAGTGGATAGAAATTCAGGGAATTCCCTTTATCCTCTGTGATTCAGCAGGGTTGCGTGAAACAGGCGATTTATTAGAAAGCATTGGAGTTGAGAAAACAAAGGAGGTTATTGAAAAATCCCAGCTTATACTTTTTATGATTGACGCAAATCAAAGTTTAAGCAAGACTGATCTTGATATTTATAAACGAATTTGCAAAAAAAAAATAATCATAGTAGCAAATAAGATTGATTTAATGGATTCAGCGCCACCTTTTCTTGAGCGACCCAGCGAAATTGATGAAAAAATACCTTTAATTCAGACTTCAGCAATTAAAAATATTGGAATCAACAAACTCAAAGAGATAATTATAAAGACTTGTAATGCCGGGGACGGACTTCAGAACTTGCCGGCCTGTGTCCCAAATTTAAGGCAAAATTGCTTAATTGAGGAATCCTTAAGCGCTATACAAGAGGGAATCAATATTTTGGAAAGTAAAATTGGAATTGAGTTATTAGCTATCCCTTTTAATAGCGCAATTAAAAGCCTTGAACAAATCACAGGAGATGGTTCATCAGAGGATCTTTTAGATTCTGTTTTTAAAACTTTTTGTGTTGGTAAATGATGTTCCACGTGAAACACTATAATTAGGAGCGGAGTGTAATGATATTTGATTTTAGTCCATATTTTAAAAGATATGAAGACCTGACTATTAAGTGTGGCCAGGCATTTGATAAGATAAAAGAGGAGTATCCGGATTGCGTTAAGTGTGTGATTAATTGCTCTGATTGCTGTCACGCTCTATTTGATTTAACTTTGATTGAAGCTATATATATAAATCATTATTTTAATGAGATGATCGCAGATGAAAAGAGAGAAGAGATAATTAATTTAGCCAATATTGCCGATCGGAGTGTATATAAAATTAAAAAAAAGGCTCATCAAAATTATAAGAGCGGTGAATCTGAAGATAATATTATAGCTCAAATAGGAAAGGAAAGGGTTCGTTGTCCCTTTTTAGATCAAGAAGATCAGTGCAGCCTCTATTCGCGGCGTCCAATAACCTGTCGGCTTTATGGGATCCCTACATCAATTGGTGGGAAGGGACATACTTGTGGAGAATCAAATTTTGTTGAGGGTGTATCGTATCCAACAGTTAATCTCGATATAATTCATAATGAGCTGTATATGATATCCTCTGATTTGGTAAAGGCAATTAAAACGCCCTATGTTAAAATGTCAGACTTATTAGTGCCTCTGTCAATGGCGATTTTAACTGAATATTCAGATGAATATTTTGGCTTGGCTGAATCCAAGGAAAAGTCAGAAAGTGAAGAGCAAAAAGGCTAAATTTATGAATGAAGAAAAAGAACGTAAAAAAGCAATTTTTGATTCAATGTCTCCCAGGCGGCAAAAATATATTTTAAAAAGAGGATTTGATAAGTGGGATCCTTTTCAGGAGCCAAAAGATCCTATAGATATCCGGAAAGATAAGACAAAGCGAACCTCACAGATGTTGGTAAGGGAGTTTTTGCAAACCAGAAGTCCTGAAGATTATAGCAATTCCTTTTCTCGTGGTGTGCTGGATATTTGTATGGGAATAATAAATAATGAGGAACGTTTTATTGGAATGTATGAATTTTCCTGCTGGTATCGTTCCTTATTGGAAAAAGAGGGTCTTTCCCTTTGACAGGAGAGCTTTCAATGCATGATTTTGAAAAATCAAAGACAAGTGTTTGTCCAAAGAGGAGTATCTGGCCAAAGAGAAGTATCTGGATAGACAAAAACACTCAGACGGTTAAAGTTATTGATCAGCGTTATCTTCCCCATAAATATATTATTTATGAACTAAAGACTCTGAAAGATGTAATAAACGCGATTAAGCAGATGGTAGTCAGGGGCGCTCCTCTTATTGGAGTAACCGCAGCTTATGGTGTGTCAATAATTCTTCAAAATACACCATCCGGAGTTGATGAAACAGCCTGTCTTTTGGAAGAGTGTGAACTTTTAAAAAACGCGAGACCAACAGCGATAAATCTTGTTTACGCGGTTGATAGGGTTCTTGAAAAAATTTTAGTTGAAAATGATTTGAATATCAGAAAATCTGTGGCTCTAACTGAGGCAGATAACCTTGCTGAAGAAGAGGTTGAAAACTGTCGCAAAATCGGTGAACATGGCGTTGCTCTGATAAAAGAACTTAGTGATAAAAAAAATGGCGAACAAATAAATATATTAACCCATTGTAATGCGGGCTGGCTTGCCTGTGTTGAATATGGAACAGCAACAGCACCAATCTATAAGGCCCATGACCTTGGTATAAATATCCACATATGGGTTGACGAGACAAGGCCTTTGAATCAGGGGGCTCGCTTAACCGCATGGGAGCTTGGCGAGTATGGCATTAATCACACAGTTATAACAGATAATTGTGGGGGGCATTTGATGCAGCATGGTCTTGTGGATATGGTAATTGTAGGAACAGATCGGTCCACCTATACAGGAGATGTTGCCAATAAAATAGGTACATATTTAAAGGCCCTGGCGGCAAAAGATAATAATATCCCTTTTTGGGTTGCTCTGCCTTCCAGTACTTTTGACTGGGATCTTGATTCAGGCGTTGATCAGATAAACATTGAGGAAAGAAATTCAGATGAAGTAAGATTTATTTCCGGAGAGCTTGACGGTTCTATTCAAAAAGTTTCAATAATGCCGGCCACAAGCAGGGCAGCCAATTATGCCTTTGATGTAACGCCGGCCCGTCTGGTTAGTGGCTTTATAACTGAGCGCGGAATTTGCAAAGCAAGTGAGGTTGCCATTAAACAACTTTTTCCTGAAAAATTTGTATTGGATCGTTAATTTATTATTTTCCTTATAAGATGGTTTATGCTGCTATGTCCTTAACTTTATTGGAAAAGAAAATCATTGCTTCAATTCAGGGAGATTTGCCGATTATTGAGGAGCCCTTTGCTGGAATAGCTAAGGATTTGAATATAACTGAATCTCTCTTTTTTGAAATATTAAAAAAGCTATGTGATAAAGGTGTAGTGCGTCGTTTTGGAGCGACTTTGAGGCACCAAAAGTCAGGTTTTAAGGCAAATGCCATGACCGCGTGGGAGGTTGATGAGTCAAAGGTTGAAGATGCCGGCGCTATAATGGCTTCTTTTAAGGAGGTTTCTCACTGTTACAGGCGTAATCCTACAAAACAATGGCCCTATAATCTTTATACAATGATTCATGGTTTTGATCAGTCCGCTGTAATTAAAACTGCTAAATTTATTTCTGAAAAAACCAAAATCAAAAACTACTCTCTTTTATTTAGTCAAACAGAACTTAAAAAAACGTCTATGAACTACTTTTCATAAGCAAGTTAATACCTTTGAAAATCATTAATTATGATTTTTAACAAAGCGGTTAACTTCTTGAAATATAACAAAATATTTTGATTTGAAGAAGACATCTATTAGAAAAAAGGGCTCTCCGAATATTCTTTTAGTGAATCCCTGGATTCATGATTTCGCGGCATATGATTTTTGGGCCAAACCGATTGGTCTTCTTTATCTGGCGGCAATTTTACGTTCAAGTGGTTTTAATATTTCATATATAGATTGTCTGGATCGTTTTCACCCAAAAACACATTTAAAAGGTTCTTCCCGCTATGGCAAAGGTCCTTATTTGAAAACCAGGATCGAAAAACCAGCGGGTTTAAAAGATATTAACAGAAATTATTCTCGCTATGGTATTTTTCCTGAGTGGCTAAAAGATGACCTTGAAACCCTGCCAAGGCCGGATTTGATTCTGGTAACATCTTTGATGACTTATTGGTATCCAGGGGTTAAAGAAATAATTTCATTTTTAAAAGGATTTTTCCCAGGGGTTTTTGTGGTTTTGGGAGGTGTTTATGCAAGGCTTTGTACCGATCATGCAAAGGCAAATTGCGGGGCGGATCTGGTCATTGATAAAGAGAGCGAAGAGCTTATTATAACACTTGCAGAAGATCTTACAGGGTATAAGGCTGATTCAATTATTCCTTTTCAGGGCTTTGATTCCTATCCTTATCCAGCCTTTGATTTGCAAAATAAAGTCGATTATATTCCTTTGCTTACCTCCAGGGGATGCCCTTATTCCTGCGATTATTGCGCGTCGAGTTTTCTGCGGCAAAATCTAAGCTTCCGAAGTCCTGAAAATGTGCTGAAAGAAATTATTTATTGGCATGAGCAGTATCATGTTGTTGATTTCGCCTTTTATGATGACGCCTTACTGGTTAACGCAAAAGAACATATCATACCGATTTTAAAAGGTATTATTAAGTCGGGCATTGATGTTCGCTTTCATACGCCAAATGCCATGCATATTAATCGAATAACTTATGAGATAGCGTGTTTAATGTTTAAGGCTGGATTTATTAATATTCGTATTGGTTTGGAAACTGCTGATTTTGATGATATTGCACGGCTTGATCGCAAGATTAACCAGGCAGATTTTATAAAGGGGGTAGAAAATTTGATAAAGGCCGGCTTTAAAAAAGAACAGATTGGGGCTTATCTTCTGATTGGGCTGCCGAATCAGAAGATGCAGCCAATAGAAAGCTCAATTATAGATGTGAAAAAAAGAGGAATATCTCCGATTTTGGCCTATTATACTCCAATTCCTCATACTCGTCTTTGGAAAACAGCTGTTGATTCATCGAGATACGATATTGAAAAAGACCCGGTATTTACAAATAACGCAATTTTTCCCTGTCAAAAAGGCCCGTTTTCATGGGAAAAAATTACACACCTCAAAAAACTGCTTCAGACATGAGTATATTTTACAAATCCGGCAAAAAATCCAAGCCTGGTTTACAGCAAACAACAAAAGCCAACATACTCTTGTTAATAGCAGCGATTATCTGGGGCGTTGGTTTTGTTGCCCAGCGTGCAGGGATGAATTATATTGGGCCCTTTACTTTTAATGGAATTCGATTTGCTCTTGGATGTATGGTGCTTTTGCCCTTTATTATTATGAGTCAATTTTCATCCAGGTCTGATTTCTCATATAAAAAGATTAATTATGTGAAATATTTACGGGCCGGGGTTCTGGCAGGTGGGGTCCTTTTTATTGGCGCCTCCTTTCAACAATCAGGCCTGGTGTTCACATCTGCCGGGAATGCAGGTTTTATAACCGGTTTATATGTGATTTTTGTGCCGATTTTTGGGCTTTTTCAAGGCAGAAAAACAAGTTTGGGAACCTGGCTGGGTACGATTTTAGCAGCAGTCGGCCTATATTTTTTAAGTATAACAGAGTCTTTTACCATCTCAAAAGGTGATTTACTTGTTCTTATCGGAGCTGTTGCCTGGGCAGTTCATGTTCAGATTTTAGCGGTTTTTTCACCCAGGATGGAACCTCTTTTGCTTGCATTTGCCCAGTTTGCGGTCTGCTCGGTTTTGTGTTTGGGCTTAGCTCTAATTTTTGAAACCTGGCGATTTCAGAAAATAATTGAAGCAGCCTGGCCATTAATTTTTGGCGGATGTATCAGCGTTGGGATTGCCTATACATTACAGATTATTGGACAGCGCCACGCGCCTCCCTCTCATGCGGCAATTATTTTGAGCCTTGAGACTGTTTTTGCCGCAATAGGAGGCTATCTCATACTTCATGAAGTTTTTACATCACGTGAATTATTTGGTTGTCTTCTTATGCTGGCTGGAATGCTTTTTTCTCAGCTTTACACAATATGGTTTAAGAATTGA